>NZ_FOJJ01000009.1 GCF_900111775.1 Desulfuromonas acetexigens
CTGCTTTGCCAATTGGGAACTTACGACCCCTTGTTACCAAGACGCCGCTCCCTTGAGCTACCGGGGTGAACGGACAACTCCCCGGACGGGACTTAAACCCGTTAGATATTCAACTGTTACTGCGTACTGACAGATTTATTTTCAAGCCAAATTCCGCCACATAAACTTGCACCACCACCAATCCCTCGTCAAGTCGGGAATCCATGTAATATTCCCACTTTTTTCTCTTACCCCTTCCGCCACCACCGCTCCGGCACCGTCTCCTTCCACCCCAGTTTTTCAATCACCGCCGCGAAGCTGTCTTCGAGAGGCGCGGTGATGCGGAGCGGTTGGCCGGTTACGGGGTGGGGGAGGGTGATTTCGACGGCGGCGAGGAGCAGGCGGTGGCAGGCGTAGGTTTCACGGAAGAACCGGTTGTGTCGCCCTTCGCCATGCTTGGTGTCACCGATGAGGGGGTGGAAGAGGTGCTTGAAGTGGCGGCGCAGCTGGTGCTTGCGCCCGGTTTTCGGCCGCGCCTCGACCAGGCTGTAGCGGCTGCTGGGGTAGCGGCCGACGGGGCAGGGGAGTTCGACCGTGGCGAGGCGACGGAATTCGGTGACCGCCGGCTGCGGCCCCTTGTCGGGTCGGGCCAACCGGTCGCTGTGCCGGTCGAGTTCCTCGGTCAGGGGATAATCAATGACCCCCTCTTCTGGGGGAATCCCCCGGACCACGGCGAGATAGGTCTTCTCCACCGCTCCAGCGGCGAAGGCCTCGCCCATCCGTCGGGCGACATCGGGGTTGAGGGCGAGCAACAGCACCCCGGAGGTCGGCCGGGCGAGGCGATGGACCGGGTAGACCCATTGCCCCAGTTGATCGCGCACCAGCTGCAGGGCGAAGCGGGTTTCACGCCGGTCGATTTCGCTGCGATGGACGAGGAGACCGGACGGTTTGTTGACCGCCACCAGATGCTCATCCCGATAGAGAATTTCCAGCCTTTCTCCGGAATCGTCCGTTAGGGAGGGTGGGGTTCGGATCACTTTGTACCGATTTTCAGCGTTCATTATCGCCTGTCAAAGTTTCCGGAGGGGCCCGTCTATCGCCGGCAGACCTGCCGCTAGCAGACGTAAATAGAGGAGGGGGGCTTACGCTCAGCCGGCGAAGAGCTGGATGAAGATTTCGAAGAGCTTGCGGTCGAGGTCCGAGGTGAACTGCTGGTACATGATCTTGAAGGCGTCGAAGGTCGATTTGCGCTGGTGGTAGGGGCGGTCGGCGGTCAAGGCCTCGTAGACATCCGCCAGCCGGCAGATGCGGGCGTAAGGGTGGATGTCATCCCCGGTCAGGGCATTAGGGTAGCCCTTGCCGTCATCCCGCTCATGGTGCTGAAGGGCGATAATCTTCGCCTCTTCGGTGAGCAGCCCGCTTTCGGCGAGCATAATATGACCGTCGTCCGGATGTTTGTTGACGATTTGGCGTTCGCTTTCGGTCAAAGCTCCCGGCTTGTTGAGGATCTCGATGGGAATCCGGCATTTACCGAGATCGTGGAGGAAAAACCCGGGACCTAATGTTTCCATCTTTTTCATTGAGTCGCTACCGAAAAAGATTTTCGCCAGGGCGACGCCGTAAATCCCCACATTGGTGCAGTGGGTGTAGGTCGAATGGTCGTAGGCGGTGAGACGGATCAAGTGCCGGGTGGCGCTGTCGTCGGTCATGATCAGGCTGACCGTCGGCAGAATCGCCTCCTGGGCCTGACGAACGAAGGGAGCCCGGGGTTCATCGAAGGCCCAGCGGAGAATTTCCTGACAGGAGGCGTGGACCGCCTGGGCCTTCTTTTCTGAGCTGGTATGGGGATCGCGAACAACGGAAATCAGCGAATTTTTCAGGAAGTCGAAATAGACCGGGCTGTCTCCTTCCTGAATGTATAGGTAGTTCAGGCCATGGGTCAGCAGTCGTTCACGTACAACGCGATCGACGGGGAGACGGCGCTGGGAAAAGAGCACGAAACGGTTATGGCCCGTTCTGCGATAGAGATCGCACGGCGTGACCATCTCCGGGTCGAGACACCGCAGATCAACAGGGTACCATCCCTGTTCGCTCACCGGAGGAAGGGACGAATGTTCGGTGGAAGGGGTCAGGGGTGTCGGCTGTTCCTGCAATAGAGCCTCGCAAAGTTCAAGAGCTGGGATCTTTATACCGCTCAACATTTTACCTTACCCGATGAAAGAAAATCCAGCTTCCTCCGATTGCATAGCCCAATGGACCCGCGCACAAACAAAAAAACGGCGCTCACAGGGAACGCCGCTTGCCATACTTATATTCAGCGAAGCGTCTCAGACGTCGCCGACTTGGTGTAAAATCGAACCTTCGAACGGACGCCCCTCTTTCTGCGCCATACTCTGGATCAGCTGCTGACCGCCAAAAGCGGCGGTTTTTGTCACCAGGGTTTCCGCCAGCTCTCCATCCCGGGCCTTGAATGCTTCAAGCAGCTTGCGATGCTCCTGCACCGAGACTTCCATCCGCCCCGGCAAGCTCAGGGAAGCCATGCGCAGACGATTAAACTTGAGCAGAAGCTGGCTGATCAATTCCAACAGCTTATCATTCCCCGAGGCGCGAATAAACGCTTCATGAAAGTCGCTGTGAACCCGGAAAAAATTTTTGACATCCCCCTCGCGGGCGAGCTTTTCCAGGCGGTCATTGATCGTTTCCAGCCGCTCAATATCCCGGTCGCTAAGCTTGTCGGCGGCCATTCTCGCCGCATAACCTTCAAGCACGCTCTTGATGGCGTAGAACTCCTCCACATCCCGTTCCGACAGGGAAGCGACGACCGCGCCCTTGCGGGGGATAACGGTCAGGTAGCCTTCCGATTCCAACTGGCGGAAGGCTTCCCGGATCGGCGTGCGGCTGATGCCAAAACGCTCTGCTAATTCCGGCTCCGCAACCTTCTCCCCCGGCTTCAGGGAACCTTTAAGTATCGCTTCACGGATCGTTTCGAGAATCTTTTCCCGTAAAGTCAAATGACTGTCGACGAGTTTCTTTCGCACCGAAATACTCCCATCCCCCTGATGAGTTGTCCTTCATCCCCAGCGAATTGTATACAGTATACATTTTATGTCAAGTTTTTTCCGGGAAGAGGTTTGGTTTGTTATGTTTTTTCTCAGTCTTATCCATATCTTCTGAAAGAGTAAATTGTGGGGAGAGATTTATTGATAACCGAATCACTCGCAGAAGAGAGAGAAAGGTTACGACATGAATAAAAAAAGGCGACCCCGGAGAGTCGCCTTATTTCTAAGTTATCAACAAGTGCCTTTTTAACGTCCTTGCCGCCCGGCAACCTGAATACGGATCAGGGCACGCTCCAGAGCGGCCTGCATGACCAAGAAATCCTTATCCTCGGAAGAGAGCTTGCGCAGTGCTTCCTCCGCACGGCCCAAGGCGGCCCGGGCCCGTTCGAGATCAATCTCGTCCGCAGGCTCGGCGGTTTCTACCAGGACGGTCACCTTGTCGTCTTCAACTTCCACATAACCCCAGTTCACGGCCAGATGAAAGACTTCACCGCCACGACGGTACGACAGTTCGCCAATCTTAAGAGTCGTAAGCAGGGGAGTATGCCCGGGAAGAATGCCGAATTCGCCCAGCGTGCCGGGGGCCGTGACCTCATCGACTTCCTCGGAGAGGGCCTTTTTATAGGGGGTGACCAATTCGAGTCTGAGCTTTTCTGCCATTACGAACATCCTTTACCGGAGTGGCGGGGCTTGACGCCCCGCCGCAACAACATCTATCAGGCCGCCAGTTGCTTAGCCTTTTCCAGAGCTTCCTCGATGGTACCAACCATGTAGAAAGCCTGCTCGGGGATGTCGTCGTACTTACCGGCGACGATTTCCTGGAAGCCCTGGATGGTATCCTTGAGCTCCACGTACTTGCCCGGGGAGCCGGTAAAGACCTCGGCAACATGGAAGGGCTGCGAGAGGAAACGCTGAATCTTCCGAGCGCGGGAGACGACCAGCTTATCTTCCTCGGAGAGCTCGTCCATGCCGAGGATGGCAATGATATCCTGCAAGTCCTTGTAACGCTGGAGAACATACTGAACGTCGCGAGCGACCTTGTAATGTTCCTCACCGACCACCTGAGGATCGAGAATCCGGCTGGTGGAGTCAAGCGGGTCGACGGCGGGGTAAATACCCAGCTCGGCAATTTGACGGGAAAGAACGGTCGTGGCGTCGAGGTGGGCAAAGGCCGTGGCCGGCGCCGGGTCGGTCAAGTCGTCAGCAGGAACGTAGATCGCCTGAACCGAGGTAATCGAACCCTTGTTCGTCGTGGTGATCCGCTCCTGCAGCTCGCCCATCTCGGTGGAGAGGGTCGGCTGATAACCAACGGCCGAAGGAATACGGCCGAGCAGAGCCGAAACTTCCGAACCAGCTTGGGTAAAACGGAAGATGTTATCGATAAAGAGGAGCACGTCCTGGCCCTCTTCATCACGGAAATACTCGGCTACGGTCAGAGCCGAAAGGGCGACGCGGGCACGGGCTCCGGGGGGCTCGTTCATCTGGCCATAGATCAGGGCAGCCTTATCGAGAACGCCCGAATCCTTCATTTCGTGCCAGAGGTCGTTCCCTTCGCGGGTCCGCTCGCCAACGCCGGCAAAAACCGAGAAACCGCCGTGCTGTTTGGCGATGTTGTGAATCAGTTCCATAATCAGAACGGTCTTGCCTACGCCGGCGCCGCCGAAGAGGCCGATTTTACCGCCACGGGCGTAAGGAGCGAGGAGGTCAACGACCTTGATACCGGTCTCGAAGGCCTGAACGCTCACCGACTGATCAACAAACTCGGGAGTAGGACGATGAATTTCCCACTCGACTTCAGCGCCGACCGGGCCCGCTTCGTCCACCGGCTCGCCGATGACATTGAGAATACGGCCAAGGGTCTTGCGACCAACCGGCATAACGATCTGCTTACCGGTATCGAGAACCTCCTGCCCACGGACCAAACCGTCGGTGGAATCCATGGCGATGGCGCGCACCGTGTTCTCCCCGAGGTGCTGAGCGACTTCGACCACCAGATTCCACTCCTGGTCGCCAAGGGCGGGATTGGTTACCTTGAGGGCATAGTAGATTTCCGGAAGTTTGCCGGCTTCGAATTCCACGTCGATGACGGGACCGATAACCTGAGTAATTTTTCCTTTATTCATGATGAACCGTTCCTCCTTTATCACACCGGAGCCCGGTGCGAAAGATCGTTCGAATTAATTCTTGACCGATTCCGCTCCGGAAATAATCTCCATGAGCTCCTTGGTGATGGCTGCCTGCCGCGCGCGATTGTATTGCAGGGTCAACTTGCCGATCATTTCCTTGGCGTTCTTGCTGGCACTGTCCATAGCGCTCATGCGGGCGCCATGTTCCGATGCCACAGACTCAAGGAGAGCACGGAAGATCTGCACTTCGACGTTTTTTGGCAGCAACTGCTCCAGGACTGCGCCTCGATTCGGCTCATAAAGATACTGAGTCATCTGCGTCCCCTCGGCAACTTCGCGGGGAATGATCGGCAGCAACTGGGCGGTCGTGACCACCTGGGAAATGGCGCTACGAAAGGCATTGTAGATGAGGTAAACGGCGTCATATTGTTCTGTTACATAGCCGTCAACGATCTCTTGCCCAAGCAAGGATGCCGTTCCGAAGGAGGTGGCCCCGGAGATGTTTTCGTATACCTTACCGATATTGAGGCCTGGGCGATGCTTGAGATATTCCTTGCCCTTGCGGCCGATAACCATCAGGTCGTAGGCTTCGAAGCCGTCTTCGTTCTTACGGACAAAGCGCTCTGCGGTTTTGCAGATGTTCGCGTTGAAACCTCCACACAGCCCTCGATCCGCCGTCAGGATCACAACCAGTGCCCGCCGTTTGCCCCGGGAGAAAAGCAGGGGATGGGCTTCCGCTTCCTCTCTGGCAGCCAGACTGGAAAGGACTTCCAGCATCTTGTCAGCATAAGGCCGGGAGGCAACCACCGCATCCTGGGCGCGCCGCAGTTTCGCGGCCGAGACCATTTTCATGGCCTTGGTGATCTGCTGGGTATTTTTGACCGAGCCGATCCGTTTTTTTATGTCCTTCAGACTTGGCATCTGTCTAACCTTTGGCTGGCGATAATTTACGCTACAAACTGACCCTTAAATTCGTCGAGAGCCGCTTTGATACGTACGTCAAGGTCAGCATCGATGGCTTTCTTCTCGCCGAGGTCGGTGATCAGTTGGCCGTGATTGGCTTCGAGGAAGGTCAACAGTTCCTGCTCGTAACGCTGAATGTCGGTCGTCGGATACTCATCAACATAACCATTATTGGCAGCGTAAATCGCCAGAACCTGCTTCGCCACCGGCAGCGGTTGGTACTGCCCCTGCTTGAGAATCTCAACCAGACGGGCACCACGATTGAGCTGACGCTGGGTGGCGGCATCGAGGTCGGAACCAAACTGGGCAAAAGCGGCCATCTCACGATACTGAGCAAGGGCCAGACGCAGAGTACCGGCGACCTGTTTCATCGCTTTTACTTGGGCGCTGCCGCCGACACGGGAGACGGAGAGGCCGACGTTGATCGCCGGACGCACACCCGAGTAGAAGAGGTCGGTTTCCAGGAAGATCTGACCGTCAGTGATGGAGATAACGTTGGTCGGGATGTAGGCGGAAACGTCACCGGCCTGGGTCTCGATAATCGGCAGCGCGGTCAGAGAACCGGCGCCAAGCTCGTCGTTGAGCTTCGCGGCACGCTCCAGCAGACGGCTGTGCAGGTAGAAGACGTCACCGGGATAGGCTTCACGTCCCGGCGGACGACGCAGCAGCAGGGAAAGCTGGCGATAGGCCACCGCCTGCTTGGACAGGTCATCGTAGATGATCAGGGCATGACGACCGCTGTCGCGGAAAAATTCGCCCATGGTAACGCCGGTGTAAGGCGAGATGAACTGCAGCGGGGCAGGGTCGGAAGCAGTCGCGGCAACAACAATAGTGTAATCCATAGCGCCGTGCTTCTTGAGCTTGTCGACAACCTGGGCAACGGTCGATCGCTTCTGACCGATGGCGACATAAATACAAATGACGCCATTGCCTTTCTGGTTGATGATGGTGTCGATGGCGACGGCGGTCTTGCCGGTCTGACGGTCGCCGATGATCAGCTCGCGCTGCCCGCGGCCGATCGGCACCATGGCATCGATCGCCTTGAGACCGGTCTGCATCGGCTCATGGACCGATTTACGAGCGACGATGCCGGGAGCCTTGATCTCTACCTGACGGTAATCCTTGGATTTGATCTCGCCCTTGCCGTCGATGGCAATACCAATGCCGTTGACCACCCGGCCAATCAGGGCCTCACCAACGGGAACCTGAACGATACGCTCGGTTCTCTTGACGGTGTCCCCTTCCTTGATGTGATGGGCCTCACCGAGGATGGCTGCACCGACATTGTCTTCTTCCAGGTTGAGAACCATGCCCATGATGCCGCCGGGGAACTCCAGCAGCTCGCCGGCCATGGCCTTGTCCAGACCATGGATACGGGCAATACCGTCACCGACGGAGATAATGGTTCCGGTTTCGCTGACCTCGACTTCGCGACCGAAGTTTTCGATCTGCTTCTTGATAATCGCGCTGATTTCTTCTGCCTTGATTTCCATTATCCTTCTCACCCCTTCTTTAAGGTATCTTCAATCCGCTTAAGCTGGGTCTTAATACTTCCGTCGAATATTTTACCGCCAACCTGGGCCTGCAACCCGCCGATCAGCGCTGAGCGTACACTTACCGTCAGTTCCACCTGCTTGCCGGTCTTCTCTTCCAGACCGGAGGCAATGGCCTTGCGCTGGTTCTGGTTGAGCTTGGAAGCCGAAGTGATGTGCGCCCGCAGGATGCCGGAAATTTCATCGGCAAAGTCGCGGTACTGGGTTTCGATCTGCGGCAACAGACGCAGCCGACCTTTGGCTAACAGCAACCCGAGAAATTTACGCATTCCCTCCGACAGCTGGAGTTTGGCACCCAGGTCGGACAGAATCGCGTTCTTCTTTTCCACGGGGAAGGAAGGGCTGTCCAGGATCAGGCGAAGCTGTTTCTCCCGCACGAGGAGATCCTTGAAATCGGCCAGTTCCTTACCATAGCCCTCTACCATCTTCTGCTCGGACCCCAGGGTCACCAGGGCCTTGGCATACCTCTTGGTAATCGCGCTGACGCTCAATGTAGTTCTCCCACCTTCTTCATGTATTCATCAACGAGACGATTCTGGTCGTTGCTGTTGAAGTTCTTTTTCAGCAGCTCCTCCGCTACCTTCAGCGCCATGTCGCTGGCTTCCCGCTGCAACTCGATGCGGGCCTTGGCGACTTCAAGGGCGGCGGACTTCTTCGCTTCTTCCTCAATTTTGAGGGCCATTTCGCGGGCGTTGGCGAGGATGCGTTCCCGCTCCAGTTCCCCTTCGCGCTTAATAGCTGCATAGATGTCATCAATTTCCGCCGAAGCCTTGGTCAACTTGTCGTCGTACTCGGCGAACTTCGCTTCAGCCTTTTCCTGGGCAGCCTTGGCTTCGGCGAGAGATTTTTCGATCCCTTCCTTCCGCCCGGACAAACCCTTGCGTATCGGCTTGGTGACAAAGTAAGCCAGCAGTCCGAAGGTGACCGCGAAATTGAACAGGCGGTAGAGAAAATCCTTGAGCAGCACGCCGCTATCGACATGGTGCCCTTCACCTCCAGCGGCGAGCACCGTGCTGGCCGTCGCCACCATCAGGATACCGGCAAGGATGCCGGTCAGCTTCGTCTTCATGCGAACCCCCTTGACGTTCATTTACACCGCCCTCCCAAGAATCTTGGAGGCGATCTGCGAAGCCAGGGCATTCGCTTCCTTTTTCAGTATCTTACCAGCGGCATCGGCTTCACCGGCAACCCGGGTCTTGATCTCTTGAAGCTGTGCGGCAGCCTTGTTCTGTGCCTGCCCGAGTATCGTCGCCTCGTCGGCAGCTGCTGCTTTGCGCATTTCTGCCCGCTCTTCATTCCCTTTGACCTTGGCGGCCTGCAGCTGCTGCTGATACCGCTCCATCTTCTCATTGATCGAAGCTTCCAGCTCCTTGGCCCGGGCGTGAGAGCCATCAATGGTTTCACGGCGGCGATTGAGCATGCCGCGCAGCGGGCGGTAGAGAATGAAGTTCAGCGCCGCCATCAGGATGAAGAAGTTGGCGAACTGAAGCCAGATTGTCCAATCGACTTTGATCACTGCACACCCCTTGTTTTTAGCCTTGAGATAAAGAAGCCGGTTCGGAACTCAATCTATCGAACCGGTTGATTAAAAATCCAGCTTAGCCAGGAAGTAAAACAGGGCATTGCTATCACAGTAGATCCTGGACTGTCAAGCCCCTTTGCTGGGCCCCTGCGGCTTTTTTGGCTTTTTCTTAGATAGAAATGCCGGGAAGACCACAGCGCGGCAGGGATCAGGATCCGTTCGCGGCGTCAGTGGGGCTCATGGACAAAGTCCCATTGAGAACAACCCCTGCCTCCACCATCAAGACGGGGGTTTCAAGGGATCCGTCGATCTGGGCCGGCGCCCGCAGCTCCGCCTTGTTCAGCACCTTAATATTTCCCTGTAGTTTGCCACTGACGATCAGCGTTCCAACAGAGATTTCTCCTTGAATATCCGCCCCGGGGCCGATGATGAGGATGTCCCGTGATTGGATCTCGCCCCGAAAAACGCCGTCGATACGAACGATTTCATCGAACACCAACTTGCCTTCGAACTGGCTCCCCGGACCCAGGAAGGCTTTAATATCACTTTTTTCCACGGGATTTTCCTTACGCATACGTTCTCTGTCCTTCCCGATCTTCAACACAAAAAGCTCCTCAGGCGACCCCGAGAAATTCCAGCAACCGATTCAGCTCTTCCGGGGAGTAAAAGGCGATTTCAATCTTCCCTCCCTTGCCCCGAGTGTTGATTTTCACCTGGGTTCCCAAAGTCTTTTTCAGTTCGCTTTCAAGATGCTGCAACTGCGGATTACCCGGAGGCTTTTTCCGCGCCTTGACGGGAATGCCAAAACTTTTAATCTTTTTTACCAGGGCTTCCGTTTCACGTACCGACAGAGCTTTCTGCACGACTTGGTCTCGGGCTTCGAGCAAATCCTCATCATTTTCCAGGGAGAGCAGGGCGCGGGCATGGCCCATGCTCAACCGTGCGTGCATGACATCCTCCCGCACCCCTTCCGGAAGTCTCAGCAGACGCAGGGAATTGGCGACGGTAGAACGGTCCTTACCGACACGCCGAGCCATTTCCTCCTGGGAAAAATCGAAATTTTCCATCAGGTTACGGTAGGCTTCGGCCTCTTCAATGGGGTTCAGGTCTTCCCGTTGGATGTTTTCGATGAGCGCCATCTCCAGCGCCCAATCCTCGGAAACATCCTGAATAACAACGGGAATTTCCCGCAGACCAGCTTTTTGCGAGGCCCGCCAGCGGCGTTCACCAGCGATGATCTGGTAATGGTCGTCGACCTGGCGAACAACCAAAGGCTGAATCACACCTTTTTCCCGGATCGAGGCGACCAGTTCGGCCATCTTTTCATCATTGAAGGTTTTTCGGGGCTGTTGGCCATGCGGTCGTAATTCCTCGATTGGACAGAGGAAATACTTCCGCCCCTCCTGGGTAGCAGAATTCAAGAGGGCGCCGATGCCTTTTCCGAGCGCGGGTCGTTTTGCCATATCAATGTCCTGCTTCGATGATTTCCTTGGCCAGTTCCAGATAGGCCTGCGCCCCCCGCGAGGCGATGTCGTAGAGCAACACCGGCAGTCCGTGGCTCGGAGCCTCGGAAAGGCGTACATTGCGGGGAATGACCGAGGTGAAAACCTGATCGCCAAAATGGGTACGAATTTCTTCGCTGACCTGATGGGAAAGGTTGTTGCGGCCATCAAACATGGTCAGAAGGATGCCCAGAACCTTGAGTTCAGGATTGAGTTGCTTTTGAATCAGCCGGATGGTCTTCATCAACTGACTCAGCCCCTCCATGGCGTAGAACTCACACTGCAGGGGGATCAGCACCGAGTCGGCGGCGGTCAGAGCGTTGACGGTCAGCAGGCCGAGGGAAGGGGGGCAATCGATGATAATGTAATCGTACTCGGCGCTAATCTGGCCCAATACCTCGCGCAACTTCCCTTCGCGGGCAAAGGCCGAGACGAGTTCGATCTCCGCGCCGATCAGATCGGTATTAGAAGGCAGGATATCGAGATGTTCGAGGTTGGAGCGAACCCGTACCTCCTGAGCGGAAGCATCCCCGAGCAGGGCGTGGTAGACAGTCAATTCCTGGCTACACTTATCGATACCGACACCGCTGCAGGCATTGGCCTGGGGATCCATATCAACGAGCAGGGTCCGTTTTTCCGCGGCGGCGAGAGAAGCAGCCAGATTGACAGCAGTGGTCGTCTTGCCCACTCCCCCTTTCTGGTTAGCAACCGCGATGATTTGAGCCATAGAGTTTTCTCCTTGGGCTGGGCCAGAACGCAGAACTTACCATAACCCCCTTATTCAGCAAAGAAAAAACTGTTTTATAGCGATCACTTCGAGGCCATCAGAAGATATGGGACAGCATCAAACATTCGACACTATATATTGTAGCCTTTTCTGGAAAAACAATCTCTCTCCATGTCATTTCTAATCCGCGATCTTAAATCCGCCGAAAAAGAAGCAATTGCCGCTCTCCGGCTCCGAGCGGCAAAGAAAAACGATGCATCACATCGAACTCCAACCCGAGATCACGTAAGCGCGTCTCCTGCCCGCGTAGCTCGCGTTCCCCTTCGGGTCCCTTCATTGCAATCAGGCGTCCTCCTTCTGTGAGGCAGGGACGAGCGAGAAGGGCAAAATCCGCGATTGAGGCAAAAGCCCGGGAGATGACCACATCAAACCCATCGCCAAAGCCACTCCACCGGGGCAATTCCTCAACGCGCAGATGCAGGGAAACACAGAGGTCAAGCCCCAACTGGCGAACGACATGACGCTGGAAGTTGATTTTTTTACCCACGGCATCTACCGTCACCACTTCCCGTACGGGATCGACAATAGCCAAAGGCAGCCCTGGGAAACCTCCCCCCGAGCCAACATCGAGGAGGCGTTCTCCAGATTGCAAAAGAGGAAAAACAGAAAGGGAGTCTAGCAGATGCTTAACAATGACCTCCTCCAACGAACGGATAGAGGTCAGATTGACCTTTTCATTCCAACGCAGCAACTCCTTGCCGAGCCAGAGAAGCCGTTCGCACACCTCCGACGGAAGGTCCAGCTCAAGGTCTCGCAGACCATTCTTCAGCAGGGAAAGCTCATCAACCACGGCGCAACCAAACACTGAGGATCGCGATCGCCGCAGGGGTGATACCGGGAATCCGCGCCGCTTGTCCCAAGGTCTTCGGCCGCCCCCGATGAAGTTTTTCCCGGACCTCAGCGGTGATTCCGGGGATTTTCAAATAGTCGAATTCTTCGGGAATAGCAACCGATTCTGTCTTGCGATATCGCGCAACTTCATCCTCTTGCCGCTTGATATAGCCAGCGTACTTCGTGGCGATCTCCAATTGCTCCAACACCTCAGCGGACATTTCCGCCAACCGCCCATCGAGTTGAGCCAGAGATTGTATGGTTATTTCCGGGCGGCGCAACAATTCCCCGAAGGCGGCGCCGTTCTTCAGATCAGCCAATCCCAACCGCTCCATAGAGTCCCGGTCGGAAGACGTGATCCGAGCCTCCCGTAAAACCCCTTCTCCCCGGGCCACACCTTCCATTTTCTCGCAGTAGGTTTGCCAGCGCTCCTCACTGATCAGTCCCAGTGTTCGCCCTATCGGGGTCAATCGTTGGTCGGCATTATCCTCTCGCAACAAGAGCCGGTATTCCGCCCGCGAGGTAAACATTCGGTAGGGCTCATTGGTGCCGCAATTCACCAGATCATCGATCATCACCCCGGTATAGCCCTGATCGCGCCCAATAATCATTGGCGCTTCCCCTTTGATCTTTAACGCCGCGTTGACTCCGGCGACCAATCCCTGGGCTGCCGCCTCCTCATAACCGGAAGTCCCGTTGATCTGGCCGGCATGGAAGAGATTTTCGACCGCCTTCGTTTCCAAACTGGGATACAACTCCATCGGGTCAACAAAATCGTATTCGATGGCATAGCCAGGGCGCATCATCTCGACATGCTCGAGACCGGGTATGGAGCGCAGATAAGACTGCTGCACATCGGGGGGAAGGGAGGTCGAAACGCCATTGGGATAAATCTCCCCGCAATCAAGCCCCTCTGGTTCGAGAAAAACCTGATGACGATCCTTTTCCGGAAAACGCACCACCTTATCCTCAATAGAGGGGCAGTAACGCGCGCCTACGCCTTCAATCACTCCGCTGTAGAGAGGAGAGCGATCCAATCCACCGCGGATCAATTCGTGGGTCCGCTCATTGGTATAGGTGATGTAACAGGGAACCTGCTTCTGGGTTATTTTTTTATTCTGATAGGAGAAAGGCCGGGGCTCGGCATCACCGTGTTGCGCTTCCAACTGTGAGAAATCGATAGTTCGGCGGTCCAGTCGTGCCGGCGTTCCGGTTTTGAGACGACCGACGTTTAAACCGAGCGAACGGAGACAATCGGAAAGCCCCTCGGACGCCGGTTCACCCGCCCGTCCACCAGGATAATTATGCAAGCCGACATGAATCAGTCCCCGCATAAAGGTGCCGGTCGTTAATACCACCGCGTCCCCGCAGAAAATCAAACCTTCCCGAGTTTCTACTCCGGTTACACGATTATTTTCAACGATCAACCTCGTAACTACACCATGCTTCAAATCAAGCAATGGATAGCTTTCTACTCGCCCTTTCATTCGCGCAGCGTAAAGTCTGCGATCCGCCTGCGCCCGCGAAGAACGTACTGCCGGACCCTTCCGGGTATTCAGGATGCGAAACTGGATTCCCGTGGCATCGATATTCAGCCCCATCTCGCCCCCCAGAGCATCCACTTCCTTGACCAGATGACCCTTCCCCAGGCCTCCTATAGCCGGGTTACAGGACATCTGCCCCACTGCGTCGAGGCTCATATTCAACAGCAACGTCTTACACCCCAAACGCGCCGCCGCCAATGCCGCCTCACATCCTGCGTGACCGGCCCCAACAACAATGACCTGATATTTTCCAATTCCCGCCGCCATTTTATTCTCCTGCTGCAAGAGCATGTTTCACGTGAAACATTTTACTTTCCAATGCAAAATCTTGAGAAAATTCGGTCGAGTATATCATCTGGTGTCGTCTTTCCGAGGATCTCAGCAAGGGCATCTAGGGCTTCGCGCAGTTCCAAAGCAGGAAACTCAGGAGACAGTCCTTCGGATAGTGCGGATTGGAAGCGCATCAGCGATTCACGAGTTCTTAACAAAGAATCACGGTGACGTCGGTCGGAAAAAACCACTTCCTGCGCCAGGTCACCCTGGACTGACCCACCCAACAAAGTAACGATGGAATTACGCAAAAGAGAAAGACCATCACCGGAACGGCAAGAAAGAAAAACCGTAGGCAAAGCGGTCCAGTCATGGGGCAAGGAAGATTGGGGGAGGTCCGTCTTATTACAAACCAAAAGGGTTTTGTAATCACTGCAGGCCCTGAGGGCGAGCCGATCCTGTTCATCGAGAGGACGGCTACCATCGACCACCAATAAAATCAGGTCAGCGGATGCGACCTTGGCGCGGGCGCGGGCGATGCCCTCAACTTCGACGGGATCATCGCTATCCCGTACGCCGGCCGTATCGATCAGACGAAGAGGTATGCCACCAAGAACAAAATTTTCTTCTATAGTATCCCGGGTCGTTCCAGGAATATCGGTGACGATCGCTCGTGACTCACCAAGAAGAAGGTTCAGTAGAGAACTTTTACCGACATTCGGTTTTCCCAGAATGAGGACGGACAAGCCCTCCCGCATAATCCGGCCCATATCAAAATGTTCGAGAAAATCTTCAATCTGAGCGAGAAGGGAACGGGACTCTTCTTCAAGAAAAGAAAACTCAGCAAATTCGATATCCTCTTCCGGGAAATCGACAAGAGATTCGACATGGGACAAAAGATCGGCAAGACGATCCGACATCTCCGCAACGATACGGGAAATTCGCCCATCTAACTGGGCAAGGGCAACCCTGCCGGCCGACTCAGAGCGCGCACGGATTATATCAATCACCGCCTCCGCCTGAGAAAGATCGAGGCGCCCGTTGAGAAAAGACCGCTGGGTAAATTCACCCGGGCGGGCAAGACGAGCGCCGACTTCAAGAAAGGCATCAACGATCTGGCGAATAATCACCATACCGCCATGACAATGAACCTCAACCACGTCTTCGCGGGTAAAGGAATGAGGGGCGCGCATAACTACCGCCATCACTTCATCGATAATTTGTCCACCGGCTGCGCGAAGATGTCCGAGGTAAAGGCGATGAGAAAGGCGCTTTAGAGTTGGACGAACAGCACAAAAGAGTTGATCAAGATAAGCCTCGGCGGAAGGGCCAGATAAACGCACGATGCCAATCGCCCCTTCACCGGGAGCTGTCGCAACTGCAACAATCGTTTCAGCGGATCGCATCATCTTTGCTTCACAGGGATGGAGTAACAATTAAAGAAGAATTTCCGCAGTACAAACCCAAAGGCCCGGAAAATCCGGGCCTGGGTTGAAAAAAGAAAATTCAAAAAAACCTAAACAGAAGGTTTTTTATGAATAATATACTGCTGAAGAATCGTCAAAAGGTTATTCACCAACCAATAAAGAACCAGACCGGAAGGGAAGTTAAGGAACAGAAAAGTAAAGATGATCGGCATCAGCATGAAAATTTTGGCCTGGGTCGGATCCATGGTACTGGGGGTCAACTTCTGCTGGATAAACATAGTCGCCCCCATGATCAAAGGCGTGACATAATAAGGATCTTTCAGAGAAAGGTCAGTAATCCACAGAGCAAAAGGAGCCTGACGCAACTCAATAGCATCCATCAAAACTTTATAAAGAGCAAAAAAGACGGGAATCTGGACTACCATCGGAAGACAACCGCCCAAAGGATTGACCCGATGCGTCTTATATAATTCCATTAATTCTCGATTTTGTCGCTCTCGATCATTCTTGAATTTTTCTCGTATTTTCTGCATTTCTGGCTGTAATTTCTGCATATCCTTCATAGAAGCGTAGGACTTATGCGTTAAAGGCCAAAATAACAGTTTGATGATCAACGTCAGCAGGATAATTGAGACGCCATAATTACCGAAAAAAGAATAGAAGAATTTAAGTACATAGAGTAAAGGCTTGGCTATCGGAGTAAAAAAACCAAAGTCGATCGCCTTGGCTAAATCATAATTAACCTCATTGAGGATATCGAGATCACGAGGGCCAAAATAAAGAAGGAAATCTTGACTCAGGGTCTGTCCTACAGATAAATCACCGGACGTCGATTCGAAGATATTACGAACATTGCCGTTTACCTGATCAACTTGAACCTTGGCGACAGAATTGGAAAGTGGCACCACCGCTTGAATGAAATATTTACTCTCGAAGGCACTCCATTTCACTCCGTCAGCATACTGAAGAGGTTCTTTAAGCAAGTCATCGGGATCGTCTGTTTTAATGTCATCGTCAACAAAAGTAACCGGTCCGACAAAAGTAAAGCTGTCAGGTTTACTCTCTTTACTCCAGGGTGTAGACAGGGCAAGGCTGCTGCGGCCGCGCAACGGTTGTGACGAATTATTAATGATCACAACCTGAAGTTGAAAAGGATACTGATTTCCAGAAAACGAATAGATCTTTTCTAAACGCAGCCCATCAGCACGTTGGTGAAAAAAACGAATCCGTCCTTCTTCATCACCGGAAAGGGACAATGTATCACTGGATAAATCGAGATAAAAAAGAAGGTCTTCAGAAAAACCAAAGCCTTCCATACCTGAAGAAATCAGCGTTGGAGTGCCTTCAACCAAAGAAACTTGTGTAGCATCTGGCTCATTTTTCTCGCGATAGTCTTTTGTAACAAAGGAGATCAGAGTTGCGCCGCGGGAAGAAAAAACGGCGCGGTAAAGATCATTTTCAACAACAATCTCACGGGCAAGAGCGGTTTCACCAGGGCTAACAACTGGTGATTTGACCGGTGGCAGGAATGCAGTTTCGAGGGATTTTGAATCAGGGGGTTCTAATGCTTCAGTCGTGGAAGTTTCCTGCTGAACAGTTTCCGTATTGGGAGGAGCCGGGGTCATAAAAAAACTGAAACCGAACCAAACGGCCAGCATCAGCATCAACGCGATAAGGGTATTCTTGTTTTCCATGCCAGGACTCCACGATAGGAAAAATTACTCAACCGGATCGTAACCACCAGGATGATAGGGATGACAACGACAAAAACGTCGGATTGACAGAATTAAGCCTTTGCCTAATCCATATTTATCTATGGCCTGAAAAGCGTAATCAGAACAACTTGGATAAAAACGACAGGTAGGGGCCTTGAGAGGGGAGATAAAGCGGCGATAAATCGTAATCAAATTGAGAGTGAATTTTTTGAACATGAGTAGTCCGCCATATCAACCTGTCAACAGATGTTTGATTTCAGACTGAACTTCCTCATAAGTAAGAGAGGTAGAACCTTTTTTGGCAATTATAGAAAAATCTACAGGATGTTTTAAGACTGGATAATTCGTGCGAAAAACTTCCCGTAACAAACGCTTAACGCGATTACGTTGAACGGCCCCACCAACTTTGCGACTAGCGGTTATCCCTAGCCTGGTGGGGCCGAGCTTATTTTCCAAAATGATAACTATAAAATGATCCGTATGATATTTTTTCCCCCGATTCCAGGTATCATTGAATTCCTTCCGTCGTCTTAAGCGATAAACGGAAGGAAATTTGAGGGTTTCCAATATCGAATTTACCAAAAAATTATTTTACTGGGATACTGACGACCAACCGCTTACGACCCTTGGCCCGGCGACGTTTAATAACGATTCTTCCATTGGCAGTCTGCATACGTTTGCGGAAACCATGGGTACGTTTTCTTTTTACATTACTAGGCTGATAAGTGCGTTTCATATCTCTACTCCTTGATTGCTGATTCGTTCCACAAGAGGCGAATTATTAAACACAGAGAAGGGCTAAAGTCAAGAAAATAAAACATTCTAAATTGATTAGAAAACCGTCTCCAGCAACGCTTCCCACAACGAGAGTAAACCGGCCAGCCAAAAATGGGTTGCAAAAACGCTGCTGCTCTGTTACTTTTGAAACCTCTTGGAAAAAATTAAAATTTTTGTAAATTACTGTTTTGAAAGAAAAAAATAACATATCAACAGTTGTGAACAATTCTGTGGATATTTTCAAGAAAAGAAATCATGCCAAAGAATAAGTACTGGCAGGATTGCCTGTCCACGCTGGAAAAAAAAATATCACCACAAAATTTTTCGACCTGGATCAGACCTATCCGTTTAAAAGATATAACGGGAAATCTGGTACATCTCGTGGTGCCGAATAGATTTATCCGAGATTGGATTAACGAAAACTATCAGGAAATAATTGAAGACACAATAAGTCAGTTAATTAATGATAAGTGTCGGATCAAATTCGAGATATCAGCCACAAATACCATCCCGGAAAATGAAATTACTGAGAAAGATTCTATAGTTAAAGCCATTAAAAAAACAGATATTACTAGTGCCGAAACGGAGAAAAAAAACTCCGGTCTTTATTTGAACGATAAATACACATTTGAAGATTTTGTACCAGGTTCATCGAATCAATTTGCCTATGCAGCGGCTATGGCCGTCGCCAATAATCCGGCAACAACATATAACCCTCTGTTCATTTATGGCGGCGTTGGTCTGGGTAAAACCCATATCATAAACGCTATTGGAAATGAAATAATCAACAAAAATAATAATCTGAAAGTCTGCTACTATTCATCTGAAAAATTCATGAACGAATTAATAAACTGTCTTCGTTACGCGAAGATGGATGAGTTTCGTCAAAAATTTCGTTCTATGGATGTTTTATTAATAGATGACGTTCAATTTATTGCCGGCAAAGAAAGAACTCAAGAAGAATTTTTTCATACTTTCAATGCTTTATATGAATCTCACAAGCAAATTGTCGTAACATCAGATAAATTTCCAAAAGATATCCCAGGTTTAGAAGAAAGATTAAGATCTAGATTCGAATGGGGGCTTATCGCGGACATTCAGCCACCAGACATCGAAACAAAACAAGCCATACTAAAAATGAAAGCCGATCAGAACGGCATATACCTACCTGAAGATGTTACGCTATTTCTTGCTAATTCAATAAGCAGTAACGTAAGGGAGTTGGAAGGTTATCTCATTCGAATTGGGGCCTATGCAAGCTTAACTTCAACCCCAATAAATTTGAACATGGCCAAGGAAATTCTCAAAAATATATTGATTGAAAAAAACAAGGAAATTTCAATCGAAGAAATTCAAAAAAATGTAGCGGCCTATTTCTCAATAAAAGTATCGGATTTAAAATCGGCAAAACGTTTGAAAGCTTTAGTTATTCCACGACAGATAGCTATGTATATCTCCCGTCAACTGACTTCATGTTCATATCCTGAAATCGGAGATAAATTTGGTGGGAAAGATCATTCAACAATAATACACGCCATAAAAAAAATAGAGAGACAATTGGAAGAGGATTATCAGCTTAAAATAACAGTCGAAAATCTAAAAAATTCATTAACAAATTGAAATATATGGTCGTGGGTAACCCGTTTAAAATACTGTGCATAAATAAAGATTTTCGAGTTATCAACAATTCAGCAAGTAATTCAGCGTTTAAAAAAAGTTTTGATGCACAATATAAATATCCGAATTTAAAAGAAAAATATGAGTTATCCAGTAATCAACAGGCATCTATTACTAAGTACTATAAAAAATAAAAAAACATAAACAATAGATGTTTGTGAACGGGGGCCACTATGGAATTCAGTATTGAAAAAGAAATATTTTTTAAAGGATTATCCCGAGTACAAGGGATCGTAGAAAAAAGAAACACCATACCAATTCTTTCCAATGTATTAATTGAATCAAATGCTGAAGGAATATTTATAACAGCCACTGACCTTGAAGTTGGCATGAAAGCTTTCTATCCAGCAAAAATATTGAAGTCTGGAAAAATTACTATATCTGCAAAAAAACTCTACGAGATCACTAAAGAATTACCAGATAAGGAAATTTTTTTTAAAGCTAAAGAAAATAGTTGGGTTGAACTAAAATGTGGAAAATCTATATTCAATATCGTTGGATTAGCAGCAGACGAATTTCCATACTTCCCAGAACCTGAAAATGACAGGTTTATTACAATAAATAGTAATGTAATAAAAGAGATGATTGATAAAACATATTTTTCAATTTCCACAGATGAAACAAAATATAATTTAAATGGAATATTCTTCAAGTCGGAAGATTTGAATGACAACGAAAAAACTCTTTCTCTGATTGCAACAGATGGTCATAGACTTTCTATGATAAAAAAACCATTGATTAATCATCAAATAAGGGAACTTGAAAAAGGAGTTATTTTTCCTAAAAAAGGTATTTATGAACTAAAGAAAATTACAGAAGATGGAGAAGCTGATATTCAACTTGGTTTTATGGACAATAATGCTGTCATTAAAAAAGATTCAACATTTATTATCATGAGATTAGTTGATGGCGAATTTCCAGATTATAAAAGAGTGGTTCCGCAAAACAACGATCTTGTTATAACTATCAATAAAGATCTCTTCTATCACTCTCTTAAACGTATTTCTATCCTTTCAAATGAAAAATCTAAAGGGATAAAAATAACGATTAAAGAAAACCTTCTCGAATTATCTTCGTCAAATCAGGAATTTGGAGAAGCACGAGAAGAGTTGGATATCGAATATCAAGGTCCTGAAATTACCATCGGCTATAATGCCCGATATATCATGGACGTTTTACAAAACCAGGATTCAGATAAAATACAGATTTATATTAAAGATCATCTATCCCCAGGTTTAATAAAATCTTTCGATGATAACGATTATCTAGCGGTTATCATGCCTATGCGCCTTTAAACAAATATGCTCATAAAAAGCATCATTCTGTCTAACTTTAGAAATATCGTAAGATTAGATTGGTCACCTGATCGGCGATTAAATATTTTAATCGGCAAGAATGCACAAGGTAAAACCAGCATCCTGGAGTCAATTTACCTTGCATGTTATCTTAAAAGTTTTCGTTCAGCTAAAAATAATAATTTTATACTTCAAGGGGAAAAATCTGCTCTTATTGATATAAATCTATTCAGCTCTGGTGTTAACAGAAACATACGCTTACTTTTAGATAAAGAACGTAAAGAAGTTAGACTTAACGGGAAAAAGCCCGATTCTTATCAGGATTTTTTTTCTGGAATAGCTCCAGTATTATTTGCTCCGGAAGAAATTCAGTTGATTCGTGGAACACCGACTGGTCGCCGTACTCTTATAGATCGTGCTGTTTTTCAAGGAAATAATAGATTTATACAAGCAAGTATCGATTATAATCGATATTTACGTCAACGGAATAAACTTCTAAAAGATGAACGTCCAGCTGAAGAAATTATTCCGTGGACACAAGGATTGATTGAGACGGGAGTTCGAATACGCATTGAACGTATCCTCTATTTAGAGAGGCTTTCTCCCATTTTTAGAGAAGTATATGGGAATATTACTGATAACCTCGAAACAGCGGAAACTTCTTATCCTATAACTGAATCTGATGAATGTCTCTTGAAAGAACTCTTGTCTGAGGAGTTTTTTAGGACGCAGGATCGAGAAAAACAGTGGAAGCAGACATTGGCCGGTCCCCATCGCGATGATCCTATTTTTACTATCGACGGAAAGCCTTTAAGGCAATATGCCTCACAGGGCCAGCAGCGATCATTTATTCTAGCGTTTAAAATTGCGCAGATCATTGAATTGGAAAAACGTACTGGAGTGACTCCAGTCTTGCTCCTCGATGATTTGACCAGTGAACTTGATCAGCAACGACAAAAGTTTTTTTTTAATTTCATTCAACAACGGAGCGGACAAGTTTTTATTACAACTACGGATATTGATCCTCTGATTAGGAGAGGATTGACAGACGGGTCTTTTTACGCGATCGAGGATGGCGCGATCCATCCCGTGGCGCACTAAGGAAAGAAGCGCGGAAGAATGACACAGGATAAATCTTATCAAGCGGACAGTATCAAGGTTCTTGAAGGTCTGTCGGCGGTACGGAAACGCCCGGCCATGTATATCGGCTCTACCGGATCCATGGGACTACATCATCTGGTATATGAGGTTGTCGATAATTCCATCGATGAAGCGTTGGCCGGTTATTGTAACGAAGTTTTTGTAGTCATCCACGTCGATGGCTCGGTAACAGTCGAAGACAACGGACGCGGCATACCAGTCGATATGCACACTGCCCAGAACAAATCAGCGGCGGAAGTGGTTATGACGGTCCTTCATGCCGGGGGCAAGTTCGACAGCGATTCCTATAAGGTTTCCGGCGGTCTGCATGGGGTTGGTGTTTCTGTAGTCAATGCTTTGTCCGCTCGTCTCGATCTGGAAATCCGCCGTAACGATCATGTCTATCGACAAAGCTACGAACGAGGAGTGCCCTTGGCGCCCCTTGCCATGGAGGGTGAAACCAGCAAACGAGGAACCCGAATCACCTTCTGGCCGGATGGCGAAATTTTCGAAACGACGGAATTTTCTTTCGAGATCCTTTCACAGCGATTGCGGGAATTGGCTTTTCTTAATGCCGGAGTACGCATTCACATTCAGGATGAACGTAGTGAAAAGCATCATGATTTTCACTACGAGGGGGGTATCGCTTCCTTCGTTGAATATCTCAATCGGGCGAAAACCCCGATCCATCCTAAACCGATCTATTTCACTGGGGCCAGGGAAGGGGTGGAGATCGAAGTGGCCATCCAGTACAACGACGGCTACGATGAGAAGGTTTTTTCCTTTGCCAACAACATCAATACCCATGAAGGCGGAACCCATCTGATCGGTTTCAAGGCGGCGTTGACCCGAACGATGAACACCTATGCCGGCGCCAACAACCTGCTCAAGAACATCAAAACCTCGGTCTCGGGGGATGACTTGCGGGAAGGGATGACGGCGGTTATTTCCGTCAAGGTTCCTGAGCCCCAGTTTGAGGGGCAGACCAAGACCAAACTCGGTAATTCGGAAATCAAGGGCTTCGTTGAAAGCCTGATGAATGAAAAACTGGCAGTTTACCTGGAAGAAAACCCCAGTGTCGCCAAACGCATTCTCGAAAAGGGGATTGAGGCGGCCCGGGCCCGGGAAGCGGCCCGTAAGGCCCGGGATCTGACACGGCGTAAGGGCGCTCTGGAAGGTTTATCCCTGCCGGGAAAATTGGCGGACTGCCAGGAAAAAGACCCGGCCCTCTGCGAAATCTACCTGGTCGAGGGCGATTCCGCCGGCGGCAGCGCCAAACAGGGACGGGATCGTCGTTATCAGGCGATTCTTCCGCTGAAAGGCAAGATCCTCAACGTTGAGAAGGCGCGCTTCGATAAGATGCTCACCTCCAATGAAATACGCACCCTGATCACCGCTATGGGTACGGGTATCGGTAAGGAAGATTTCGACATCGCCAAGTTGCGTTACCATCGCATCATCATCATGACCGACGCCGACGTCGACGGTTCCCACATCCGCACCCTGCTCTTGACCTTCTTTTTTCGGCAGATGCATGAGATCGTCGAACGTGGCCATCTCTATATCGCCCAGCCGCCGCTCTATAAAGCCAAGCGCGGCAAGAAGGAGATTTACCTGAAGGACGAGGCGGCGCTCCTTGAATACCTGCTCAACGAAGGGGTCGAAGGGATTTCCGTACAGATGGAGAAGAGCGGCAAGGTGATCCGCGGTAAACAGATCATCCCGACCCTGCGCAATATCATCGATTACAACAATCTCTTCGAAAAAATCACCCATAAGGGGGTCAATCGCGAAGTTTTGCGGATTTTCGTCAATGGCAAGGTACAAAACGGCTTTGCCGACATGACCGATCTTGCACCTTTGGCGGAAAAACTTAAAGCGATCGAGCCCCGGGCCCAGTTTCAGGTTCTCCATGAGCCGGCGCGGTTGCTTTTCACCCTCGGCAACGTGCGGGCGCGAATCGACCAGAACATCCTGGAAATCCTCTCTTCCCACGAGTACAAGCTGCTGTTACAGGCGTACCGTCTGGTCGAGGACATTTGCAAGGATGAACGGGCCTTTATCGCCTCGGAAGGCAAGGAAGAAGGGATGGTCGGCGATCGTCAGGAATTGCTCGATTTCTTCTTCGAGCGGGCCAAGAAGGGACAATATATCCAGCGCTACAAAGGGTTGGGGGAGATGAATCCGGAGCAACTCTGGGAGACGACCATGGACCCGGATAAACGGATGCTGTTGCAGGTGAAGATCGAGGATGCCATCGCCGCCGACGATATATTCACCGTGCTCATGGGGGATCAGGTGGAACCCCGTCGGGAATTCATCGAGAACAACGCCCTGAACGTTTCCAATCTCGACATTTAGGTACCTAACCCGAGACCGCCGATTCGGTATCAGACTTAAAGCGGTCGGGTTTTCGGAGGAACATCCATGGATTCGCAGCAGAACCAGAACAAAATGCCGGTCAATATCGAAGACGAGATGCGTAAATCCTACATGGATTACGCCATGAGCGTCATCGTCGGCCGGGCTCTGCCCGATGTGCGCGACGGCCTCAAACCAGTGCATCGTCGGGTACTTTTCGCCATGAGCGAACTGAGCAATGACTGGAACAAGCCCTATAAAAAGTCGGCCCGTGTCGTCGGTGACGTCATCGGTAAATACCATCCTCACGGCGATAGCGCTGTATACGACACCATTGTGCGTATGGCTCAGAGCTTCTCCATGCGCCATCCCCTGGTGGACGGTCAGGGCAACTTCGGCTCCATCGACGGCGACTCGGCGGCGGCCATGCGTTATACCGAGGTGCGCATGGACCGGCTGGCCCATGAGCTGCTGACGGATATCGACAAAGAAACCGTCGATTTCGGCCCCAACTACGACGACTCGTTGCAGGAACCGCTGGTTCTGCCCTGCAAGTTTCCCAATCTGCTGGTCAATGGCTCGGAGGGGATCGCCGTCGGTATGGCGACGAAAATTCCGCCCCATAACCTGGGGGAGGTAATCGATGCTTTGATCGCCGTAATCGACAATCCGGCCCTGGATTTCGATGATCTGCTGCGACTGGTTCCCGGGCCCGATTTTCCCACCGGGGGCTTCATTCTCGGCCGCGACGGCATCCGCGAGGCCTACGCCAGCGGCCGGGGGATTATCCAGACCCGTGCCCGCGCTTTGGTCGAGAAGGATCGCCGTACCGGCAGAGAGAGCATCATCGTCAATGAGATCCCCTATCAGGTCAACAAGGCCAAGCTGATCGAGAAGATCGCGGAACTGGTCAAGGAAAAGAAGATCGAAGGGATCTCCGACCTGCGCGACGAGTCGGACCGCGACGGTATGCGCATCGTCATCGAGCTGAAGAAAGAATCGATCCCCGAGGTCATCCTCAATCAGCTCTACAAGATGACGCAGATGCAGTCCTCCTTTGGCATCATTATGCTCGCGATCGTTAACGGACAGCCGCGGGTTCTTGCCCTGCGCGAGGTGCTGGACCGTTTTATCGAGCACCGCAAGGAGATCATCACCCGACGCTGCATCTTTGAGTTGAAAAAGGCGGAGGCTCGCGCCCATATCCTTGAAGGCCTCAAAATTGCCCTGGAAAACCTTGACGAGGTGATTCAGATCATTAAGAGCAGCACCAACCCAGCCGAAGCCAAGGAGCGTTTGATGACGCGCTTTGGTTTCTCCACCCTCCAGGCCCAGGCGATTCTCGATATGCGTCTGCACCGCCTCACCGGTCTCGAGCGGGATAAAATCATCGCTGAGTACAACGAAATTCTCGCTCTGATCCAGCGTCTCAAGGAAATCCTTGCCAGCGAGGTGGAAATTCTCAATATCATCAAGCAGGAACTGATTGAGATCAAGGAACGTTTCGCCAATCCCCGGCGCACTGAGATCATCGCCAAGACTGGTGACCTCTCCCTCGAAGACCTGATCGTCGAGGAAGACATGGTGGTGACCGTTTCCCACACGGGTTATATCAAACGTAACGCCGTCTCCCTCTACCGCGCCCAACGCCGGGGGGGGAAGGGCAAGACCGGCATGCGCCCCAAAGAGGAAGATTTCGTCGAGCATCTTTTCATCGCTTCGACTCACGCCTACATCCTGGTCTTTACCGATCTGGGCAAGGTCTACTGGCTCAAGGTGCATGAAATTCCCCAGGGCGGTCGAGCCACCCGCGGCAAGGCCATCGTCAACCTGCTCCAGCTCTCCAGCGAGGAAAATGTCACCTCGATCCTGCCGGTCAAAGAGTTTGTCGAGGACAAGTTTATTGTCACCGCTACTCGTAATGGCGTGGTCAAGAAAACCGAGCTGATGGCCTACTCCAATCCTCGCGCCGGCGGCATCATCGCCCTGACCATTGACGAGGGCGATCGCCTGGTTTCCACCCGCCTCACCGACGGCACCATGGACATCCTTTTGGCCAGCAACCATGGCAAATCGATCCGCTTCCCCGAAAGTGACGTGCGTTCCATGGGCCGTACCTCCCGGGGGGTCCGGGGGATGATGCTTGAAGCAGGGGACAGCATCATCGGCATGGAAGTGGTCACTGACGCCACTGCCGCAACCTTGGTCACGGTGACGGAAAACGGCTACGGCAAACGCACCGATCTCGACGAGTATCGGGTGCAGAGCCGTGGGGGCAAGGGGATCATCACCATCAAGACGACCGAGCGCAACGGCCAAGTGGTCGATATCAAGTTGGTCAATGACGAGTCGGATCTCATGTTCATCACCGACCGGGGCAAGGTGCTGCGCACCGGCGTTTCCATGCTTTCGATCATCGGCCGTAACACCCAAGGGGTGCGGTTGATGGTTCTGGAAAGTGGGGAGCGGATCGTCGCTGTTGCCCGCCTGGCCGAGAAGGATGAGGAAAATGGAGATTCGGAAGCTGAAGAAGAAGCTTTTGAAGGAGGAGCAGAGGCACCGGAGGAGGAAATCTAAGGCTTACCGTCTGCTGCGCCGGGCGATTCCGGCGCTGCTGATCCTGCTGCTGGCAGGGGGAGCCTGGGAACTCTATCGGCGGGAAGGAAGGGATTTGAAATACTACGCCCGGGCCGAAGAGCAGCAGTTGGCAGGGCGTTACCAGGAGGCGGCGCGGCTCTACAAAAAGCTCCAGCGCCGCCATCCCGCCTCACCGAAAGCGGACGAGGCTCTCTATCGGCTAGGCCAGATCCGGCAACTCCAGTTCAAAAGTTATCCGGAAGCGATTCTCGCTTACCTGTCGCTGGAAAAGGACTACCCCCATTCCCCGCTGGCGGGGGAAGCCCTGCGCCAGGTGGCCGATCTCTACAAAAATCAGCTCCTCGACTATCCCCGGGCGATTGTCATCTATCAGAAACTCCTCGACCGGGGGACGACGGAGGCCGATGCCGTCCAGTATCAGATCGCCGACTGCTACTTTCGGCTCAACAACTTCGAGCAGGCTCGGATCGAATTCGAAAATCTGCTGAAAAATTATCCGGAAACTTCGTTGGGCGCCGAAGTGAGCTATCGTTTGGCGGTCAACCTGGCCCTGCAAGGGGAGGGTAAAAAAGCCATAGAACTCTTCACTCAGGTAGAGGAACGGTGGCCGGAAAGTCCCTATGCCGTTGAGGCGCGTTTCGGTCGGGCCGGGGTGCTGGAGGACCGGGATGACCTCGGCGGGGCATTGCGTCTGCTCGAGGGGTTGCGCGGCAGCTATCCCAACGGCGAAATTCTCAAACAGAGGATTTCTCAGGTGAAGACCAGAATCAAAAAAAAGACCCAGGGATTGTAGGATTTATGGATATCGCGGTTATCGGTGCCGGCAGCTGGGGAACGACCCTGGCGAACCTGCTGGCGAAGAAGAAGCATAAGGTCACCCTCTGGATCTATGAGCGGGATCTCGCCGCGCGCATCGTCACCAGCCGGGAAAACGACCTCTATCTCCCCGGTTTTCCCCTTTCCCCCCAGCTCCGCTTCACCGCCGATCTGGAAGAGGCGGTGCGCGGTCGACAACTGATCCTCCTCGTCCCTCCGTCCCAGGTCATGCGTCAGGTCGTTTCTGGGATTTCCGGCTGGATCGGGGAGGAGACGCTGCTCGTTTCCGCCTCCAAGGGGATTGAGAACGATTCTCTGCAGACTATGGCGGAAGTCATCGGCGAGTGTCTGGGGTCAAAGAACCGAAAGCGCCTGACCTTTCTGTCTGGCCCCTCCTTCGCCCGTGAGGTGGCGGCGGAAATGCCGACTGCCGTCGTCGCCGCTTCCAGTGACGGACAGGCGGCGGCGACGACCCAGGAGGTCTTCAGCACCCCCTATTTTCGCGTCTATACCAACGACGACGTGATGGGGGTGGAACTGGGCGGGGCATTGAAAAACGTCATCGCCCTGGCGGCGGGAGTTTCCGACGGCCTTGGCTTCGGTTATAATACCCGAGCGGCGTTGATCACTCGGGGTCTGGCGGAAATGAACCGTATGGGTCTCGCCCTGGGTGCCAATCCGGCCACCTTCGCCGGTCTGGCGGGGATGGGCGATCTGGTCCTGACTTGCACCGGCGACCTCTCCCGCAACCGCACTGTCGGTATGGAGCTGGGGCGGGGGCGGACCCTGGCGGAGATCCTCGCCGGGATGAAGATGGTGGCCGAGGGGGTGAAAACCACGCTCTCCGCCTATCAACTGGCCTGCCGCCTCGGCGTCGATATGCCGATCACCGAGCAAATGTACCGGATCCTGTACGAGAATAAGGATCCGCGCCAGGCCGTCACTGACCTGATGCTGCGCGGCCTCAAAGCCGAAGCGGCCTGAACCGACCACTACGGAGGAGTTCCCCATGATTCAGCGTTTCATTGGCGTCGGCCTGTTCTTTCTGCTTTTTTCCACGACCGCTTTGGCCGGGGAAGTCGCTCTTATCCAGACCAGCCTCGGCGACATCAAGGTCGAACTGAACCGGGAAAAAGCGCCGCTGTCGGTGGCGAATTTTGTCGCCTACGCCGAGCAGGGGTTTTATAAAGACACCGTTTTTCACCGGGTCATCAAAGACTTCATGATCCAGGGCGGGGGCTTCACCGCCGACATGAAGCGCAAAGAGACCCTTCCCTCGATCAAGAATGAAGCCACCAACGGCTTGAAAAACCTGCGCGGCACCATCGCCATGGCCCGTACAAATGTTGTCGATAGCGCCACCAGCCAATTCTTCATCAACCACAAAGACAACGATTTTCTCGATCACCGCGGCGTGTCGCCGGCAACCTACGGTTATGCCGTCTTCGGGCGGGTCGTCCAGGGGATGGAAGTGGTCGACGCCATCGCCGCGAAAAAGACCGGCGGCAACGGTCTGTTCAAGGATATGCCAGTTGAGCCGGTGATCATTCGCGACGTGAAGGTTATGCAAGAAGGACAGTAGCCTATCGGCCCAGGATTCGAAAGCTGTTTGCCGACGGGAAAGTCGTCGGCCCCGGGGAGCGAAACGTGACCGCCATCCGCATCATGACATACAGCGTAGGGGAGTGTCGGGGCGCGGACGGCCGGGTCGAGCCCGAGCGGATCGTCACGGTGGTCAAGGAAACGACACCGGATGTCCTGGCGGTGCAGGACCTTGCCACCACAACACTCCCCGATCAGCTCGATTATCTCGCCCGGCGACTCGGCATGCGCGCCTATAGCGCCCCCCAGGCTCCCGGCTGCGCTTGGCTCGCCTATGCCCCGCTCAAAGGGGTTCAGGGCTACGATCTGGGGCAGGGCGGCTGCCTGCTCCGTGCCGATCTCGATATCGACGGAAAACGCCTGCATCTGCTCAACCTGCGCCTGACTGCGGAGCGTTCCGCGCGACAACGGCAGATCGCCACCTTGGTCGGCCCCGACCTCCTCGGCGACCGCTCCCTGACCTGCGCCACGTTGCTCCTCGGCGATTTTGCCGATACCTTTTGGGGCGCCGGCAACCTCGCCCTCAACCTCCATCTGAAAAAGGCCGTTCGCTCCTTCTGGCGCGGCACCTATCCCGCCTTTCTACCTCTCATTGACCGTGATCGTGCCTATTATCGCGGTCATCTGCAGATCCTCGACAGCCGCATACCGCGAAACGCCGCCGCGCGTCAAGCCTGTCGGCATCTGCCGTTGATCGTCACCGTCGAGGTCACCGACCCGCGCACCTTCCTGCGGACGGAAAAACTCAAACGGAGCCGGATGGAAGTCGCCCCAGGCTGACAAGGTTATGCACACTTGTGGATAAGGCTGTTGAAAAGAACCCGCGAAAGGGGATGAGCCGACGCCGGGCCCTGCTTCTTCTGGAGCGTCTTGAAGCGCTCTATCCCGACGCGCATTGTGCCCTGTTCTACCGCAATCCCCTGGAGTTGCTTATCGCCACCATCCTATCGGCGCAATGTACCGATGTCCGGGTCAACCAGGTCACCCCCGCCCTCTTTGCCCGCTACCCCGATGCCCAGGCCCTGGCGGCAGCTGATCCCGCCGAACTGGAAGATCTCATCCGCTCCACCGGCTTCTTCCGCAACAAGGCGAAAAACATCATCGGCTGTGCCCAGGCTCTGGTTACTGACCACGGCGGCGAAGTGCCGCGCCGGATGGAAGATCTGGTCGCCCTCCCGGGGGTCGGACGCAAGACCGCCAATGTTGTTCTTGGCAATATCTTCGCGATCCCCGGAATGGTCGTCGATACCCACGTCAAGCGACTGGCCGGGCGCTTCGGCTGGACTCGGGAAAGCGATCCGGTGCGCATCGAGAAGGATCTCTGCCAACTCCTCCCCGAGGAGCGCTGGACCCAAACCAGCCATGTCCTCATCCTCCACGGCCGGGCCCTGTGTAAGGCGCCCATTCCCCATTGCAGTCTCTGTCCGGTGCTCGATCTCTGTCCGCGCCAGGGGATCACCCGTTCCCACTGAACCACGCCTATTTCACGTGAAACAAAACGGCCCATGCGTGTAACGCGCATGGGCCGTTGATCGTTTTTACGGGGAATGATTCCTCTTTGGGGTCAATCCGTTTTCTCCTCGTTCTCGCTCCCCTCGTCCGGCAAGGTCGGAATCAAGGTGATGCTCTGGTCGTCCTCGTGAGGCTTGTCGGTAATCTGCTTGGTCGAGTTGTCGAGACTGATCGATTTGCCCTCGCGGTCGAAGACCGAATTGTCGTCGAGGATGACGAGACCCAGGCGTTCGGCCACATCCCGCCGATATTGATACTGGTGGTTGAGCTTCTCCCGGCGCAGGCGATAACTGAGGTACATCCAGACCATGGCGAAGACCGCCGCGACCCCCAGGAGGACGCCGAGGGAGGCGAGGAGATAGAAGGCCGCCCGTTCCCCGGCATGGCCGATAAAAATCAGAATATCGTCGATCTTGTAGATGATTCCGGCGGCCAGCACCAGCATGAGCAGACCGAGCAGGAAGGGGACCTGGCGGGTGATATTGAGGGCCACCTGCAACTTGGAGGGGGAGGAAAGATCGCCGCCGAAACCGGCCGCCAAGTCTTTGCTGGTTGAATGGGAGTAGTCGTAAAGGTACTTGTTGAAAAAGAGGATAACGACCCCAAACATGAAGGTGATGGCCACCGGCGCGATGAACGAGGCGAAAATATAGGGGCGCCAGGGGAAGGCCGCGTCGGGGGAAGAGAGATGGATGACGAAACAGACGAAGAAAATGAGGCCTTCGATCACCATTAGGATGATCAGGTAGTTGAGGATGAAACTTTTAAGTTCGGTTTTGTCAAACAGATTGGCGATACCTTTGAGTTTTTCGTCGGAAGTGCCGCTCATGGAAAAGTCCTTTGGTCAGTTTGAATGAGGCATCGCTCGGTGACGCGAGCGGGACCGGCAGGCGAGCCAGCTTGGTCGAGTGGATAAGTGAGGGTTATGTAAACGTAAATGAAGGGGCATATTAGCAGTCTTTTTTTTAATAATCAAACGATGAGAAGGGCGGGGGAGGATTCCCGACAGCCTCCCGCACCGGCGAGAGGAAAAATTGACAGGAATGGGTCAAGGGGGTATCTTACCGGGGCTTTTTATGAGATGTAGCCCACCCCGAGGAGAGAAAGGAAAGCAAAAATGTTACCAGCGGCCAAAGGCGATATCGTGACCGTTCAGTATACGGGCAAGTTGAGCAACGGCGAGATCTTCGACGCCTCCCCTGACGACCGGCCCTTGCAGTTTGTCATCGGCAAGAAAGAAGTGATCCCCGGCTTCGAGTCGGCCGTGACCGGCATGGTGACGGGAGAAAAACGTACCGTGACGATTCCCGCCGCCGATGCCTATGGTCAGAAACTTCCGGAACGGGTTGAGGAGATCGACCGGGCGCGACTTCCGGAAAAGCTCAATCCCCGCGTCGGCGATCGTCTGGAGATCACCGGTCACGACAACAGCCGGAGAATTGTAGAGGTTATCGCGGTCAGCGATCAAACCCTGATCCTCGATGGGAACCATCCCTTGGCGGGCCAGGACCTGACCTTCGACATCGCCATGATGGAAGTGGTTAAACAGCCGAAACTTTTCTAGCTGACGGATCAATCCGCCGCAGTCCCGGCCCCGCCCGATAAGGTGCGGGGCTTTTTTTTCGCCCATTTCAGCGGCGGTAGGGCTTGAGGACGATGGTGCCGATATCGAGCAGGGTCTGTTCGGGGATGGCGGGACAGCCCTGGTTCCCTTCCGGGATGCCGTAAGGTTCGCCGGGGAGGGGTTGCCCCCGGGTCTGGGTCCGGGCGGCCAGGCACCAATGGCCCGCCGTGGGCAGATAGAGGGTGAAGCGACCATCCTCCCGGGCGGGAAGGGAGGTGTGGTCGGGCATGCGATGGCGGTTGCCATCGCGGTAGGCGAGAACGAAAGCGCCGCCGGCGGGGTGCCCTTGGGCGTCGAGTAGACGTCCGGTGACGCCGGTCGTTCCCTCGGTCAGGGTGGTGTCGCCGAGAATCGGGCGCTGGGCAAGGCTGTGCAGGCGGAAGTCGACCCGAATCCGTTCTCCGTCCCTGACTCGTACTGGATTTTTCTCCGGCAGCGCCCAGGCATCCCCCGGTCGGGGCGGCCCACTGTCGCCGCCGGCTCGCCGCGAGCGGGCAACCAGGTAAAAATCGCCGGGGCCGCAGTCGAGAAAATAATCTCCCTGGGCATCGACCGGTGCGGCGAAGTCGGCCGGGCCGCGCAGATTGCTCGCGGCATTGCGGTAGGCGTAAACCGTCGCCGCCGGGTCGGGTGCGCCAGCGGCAGCGCTGATCCGGCCATAGACGCCGGTTTCCGGACCCGGTGCCGGGACAGTTGGGGGCGGCGCGGAAGAAAGGCAGGCGCTGATAGCCAAGGGCAACAGCAGGACCGGTAAGCGCTGCCGGAGACTCATGGCAGTTCGGCGAAGCCGTCACCGGCCACGGTCAGAAGCCATAAGGACTGCCGGGTGTCGCCGTTGGCGGCGATGGTGAAGGGGCGGGTGGCGCCAGAGAAATTGTCCACCCGGGAGAGGGTATCGCGCAGGCTCTGTCGGTCTTGGACCTGGGGGTGAACCAGCAGCTGCAAGAGGAGGCTGGCGACATCGTAACCCTGGGCTTCGAGAATACTGGGGGGAACGCCGTAGCGGGCGCTGTAGGCCTCCACAAAACGGCGAACATTGGTGGCGCCGGCATCGGCAAAAAAGCCGTCGGCGAAAATCGCCCCTTGCAGATATTGACCGGAAGAGCGGAGGAGTTCCGGAGATTTCCAGCCCGAAATCCCAAGCAGTTGCACGTCCTGCAGGCCGTAGTAGCTGAGTTGGGGAGCGATCAGGCTGATTTTTTCCGGATAATCGGGAAGAAAGAGGGCCTCGAAAGGGGAGGGATCGTTGGTTGTAGAGGCGTTTTTGTTGGGATCTTCCCCTTTGAGCAGGCGTAGGGGGATTCGGAAGTCGGTGAGATTTTCTCCGTAGCCTTCGGTAGCAACGATTTGGCCACCCCGCCGGAGCACGCCATTGACGAAGAGCCCCGCCAATGTCTTGCCCTGTGAGGATTCGGGATAGAGGACGGCGAAACGTCTGAGTCCCCGGCGTTCCATCGCCTGGCTCAGCAGCGCCTCGACCTGGGCTTGCGGAGTGAGGGAGTGGCGGAAAATGAAGTCGCCGATCTCGGGAATGCCCTCTTTCGGGGTCAGGGCGAAGAGCGGGATGCGCAACAGTTGGGCCTGGCGAGCGCAGACGGTGGCGGCGCCGCCGGTAATCGGCCCGGCGATGGCCAGGATGGTCGGGTCGGCAGCCAGTTCGCGGACGGCACGGCTGCTTTCCTCGGGTGTGGCGCCTGAATCACGAACCACCAGACGACAACCGGGCCGGCTCTGGTTGTGTTCTTCCAGGGCGAATTCCATTCCTTGCCGGATCAGTTGGGCGAAAGGGGCGTGGCGTCCCTCAAGGGGGAGCAGTACCCCGAGGGCGCGCCCGGAGGAGATCGTCGTTGTCGCAGGGAGCGGATTGACGGCAGCCACCGGCGCGGAGGAAGCAGGCGATGAGGCGGAAATGGTCGCGGGATCGCCGCCACCGAGGGCCAGCCACAGGGACTCGGCCTCATGCCGGTAGGGAAAGGGGACGGCGTTCTGCAATACCGGCGCCAGCAGGTTTTTCGCCTGTTCCGTGAGCCCCTGCCGGAAGGCGCGGTTGGCTTGCTCGGTGCGGGCGTCCTGTCCCAGCGGCGTCCCCTGAAACATGAAGACGGCTTCGGCGAGATCGCCGTTGGAGAGGCGTTTCAGGATGTCGTGGGCCTGAGCGAGCAGACTTTCGTCGCGCCCTTCGCCATGGCGCTGGATCGCCGCGAGCGCTTCCAGGTTCTGGCCGAGGGCCGTCTGGATCTCGGCCAGGGCCGCTCCGCGTTGGAGCTGATCGGTGGGCGACAGCTGCGCCGGGTTACTCTTGAGCAGGCGGGCGAGGGCCGGGTCCTTTTGTCCGGTCGCCGCCAGGGCCAGTCCTTCGATGAGCAGGGCTTCGGCTCCCTTTTGCTCTTCGGGAATGCGGCCGGTGTAGAGCAGGGCCTCGGCCGGGCTTCCCTGCTCCTGGAAGACGCGGGCCAGGTAGAGGTAGGCGGTGGGCAGGTCGGGATCCTGAAAATTACGGATAACGAAGCCGCGCAGTAGAGAGAGGGCTTGCTGGCGATCTCCGGCTTCATAGGCGGAAATCCCCTGTTTCAGGGCGGGATCGCCGTTCGTCGTCGCGAAGGCGGAAAAAGCCGTCATCAAGATCAGCAAAGCGGTAATGAACCAGACGGCGCGGCGACCTGCCATGAGCCCCTCCCGGGAAAATCCCTCAATCAAATAGATTCTTGACCTTATCGAAAAAGCTCTTGCCCATGGGATGCATGTCCTCGCCGCTTTCCCGGGCGAACTCTTCCAGCAGTTCCTTTTGTCTGGCGCTCAGCTTGGTCGGAGTCTCGACCCGCAGAACCACCAGCTGATCCCCCCGGCCGTAGCCTTGCAGGCTGGGGATGCCCTTGCCGGAAAGGTTGAGCACCTTGCCCGACTGGGTGCCGGCCGGAACCTTGATTTTCAGCTTGCCGTCGAGGGTCGGCACCTCGATTTCGCAGCCCAGGGCCGCCTGCACGAAGGAAATGGGCGTTTCACAGATGACATCCTGCCCCTCGCGCTTGAAGATCGGGTGGTCTTTGACCGTGATGACCACGTAGAGATCTCCCGGAGGACCGCCCTGAGAACCGATTTCCCCTTCGGCGCTGAGCTTGAGGCGGCTGCCGGTTTCGACCCCCGGCGGAATCTTCAGGGAGATGGTCTTCTTGCCCTTAGTCTTGCCGGTGCCGCGACATTCCGGGCAGGGGCTTTCAATGATCCGCCCCTCGCCGCCGCAGGTAGGGCAGGGGCGGGTGAGGGAGAAGAACCCCTGCTGATAACGGACCTGACCGGCGCCCTGGCAGGTGGAGCAGGTTTTCGGGCTGGTCCCCTTCTTGGCGCCGGAGCCGCCGCAGGCTTCGCAGGTCTGATGGCGGGGGATCTGGACCTTGGTCTCCAGGCCGAAAGCAGCCTCCTCGAAGGAGATGCTGAGGTTGTAGCGCAGATCGTCGCCGCGCCGTCCCCGGCCGCGCCGGGAGCCGCCACCGCCGAAGATATCGCCAAAAATGTCGCCGAAAATATCTTCGAAGGGACTGCCGCCGAAACCGAACCCCTCGGAAGAGAAACCACCACCGCCCCCCAGGCCGGCATGGCCGAATTGGTCGTAAGTCGCCCGTTTCTGGGCGTCGGAGAGGACCGCGTAGGCTTCGGTCAACTCTTTGAAGTGTTCCTCGGCCTGCTTGTCGCCGGGGTTCTTGTCCGGATGGTACTGCAGGGCGAGACGCCGGTAGGCCTTCTTGATCTCGGTTTCGCCGGCGTTGCGATTGACGCCGAGCACTTCGTAATAGTCGCGTTTGCCGTTAGCCAAGGGACGATCCTTCTTTCATAAAAAATGCGTGTAGGGGCGCAGCATGCTGCGCCCCTACCTCGTACCGGAAAATCGAAAAATCCCGATTATTTCTTGTTCTCGTCGACGTCTTCGAACTCGGCGTCGACGACGTTGTCATCGCCTTCTTTGCCGGCGTTCTCCGGGGTCGCGCCTTCACCGGCGCCTTCGGCCTGGGCCTTGGCATAAATGGCCTCGGCCAGCTTATGGGAGGCCTGGGCGAGCGCCTCGGTCTTCTGCTGGATCTCCTCGGTGTTGTCGCCTTCCATGGCCTTCTTGAGATCTTCCAGGGCGCTGTTGATCTTGCCCTTGGTTTCGGCATCGACCTTGTCGCCGTGTTCCTGCAGCGATTTCTCGGTGCTGTAGGCCAGGCTGTCGGCCTGGTTGCGGGCCTCGATCAATTCGCGTTTTTTCTTGTCTTCGCCGGCATGAGACTCGGCGTCCTTGACCATCTTCTCGATTTCTTCATCGGAGAGGCCGCTGGAGGCGGTGATGCGGATCGACTGCTCCTTGCCGGTGCCGAGATCCTTGGCCGAGACGTGGAGAATACCGTTGGCGTCGATGTCGAAGGTGACCTCGATCTGCGGCACGCCGCGGGGCGCGGCGGGGATGCCGACCAGCTCGAAGCGGCCGATGGTCTTGTTGTCGGCAGCCATTTCCCGCTCGCCCTGGAGCACGTGTACTGACACGGCCGGCTGGTTGTCAGCGGCGGTGGAGAAGATCTGGCTCTTCTTGCAGGGGATGGTCGTGTTCTTCTCGATCAGCTTGGTCATGACCCCGCCCAGGGTCTCGATGCCGAGGGAGAGGGGGGTGACGTCGAGGAGCAGGACGTCCTTGACTTCCCCTTTGAGCACGCCCCCCTGGATGGCGGCGCCGATAGCAACGACCTCGTCGGGATTGACCCCCTTGTTGGGCGTCTTGCCGAAGATCTCCTGAACCCGCTTCTGCACCGCCGGCATGCGAGTCATGCCGCCGACCAGGATGACTTCGTCGATATCCGAGGCTGACAGACCGGCATCCTTGATGGCGATTTTGCAGGGCTCGACCAGCTTGTTGAGCAGGTCTTCACAGAGGCTTTCCAGCTTGGCGCGGGTCAGCTTGATGAGCAGGTGTTTCGGCCCGTTGGCGTCGGCGGTGATGAAGGGGAGGTTGACCTCTGTCTCCATCGAGCCGGAGAGTTCGCACTTGGCCTTTTCCGCCGCTTCCTTGAGGCGTTGCAGGGCCATCTTGTCGCTGCGCAGGTCGATCCCCTGCTCCTTCTTGAACTCGTTGGCGACATAGTCGATGATGCGCTGATCGAAGTCCTCGCCGCCAAGGAAGGTGTCGCCATTGGTCGACTTGACCTCGAAGACGCCGTCCCCCAGTTCGAGGATGGAGACATCGAAGGTACCGCCGCCGAGGTCGAAGACCGCGATCTTCTCTTCCGCCTTCTTGTCCAGGCCGTAGGCGAGGGAGGCGGCGGTCGGCTCGTTGATGATACGCAACACGTTGAGCCCGGCGATCTTGCCGGCATCCTTGGTCGCCTGGCGCTGGGAGTCGTTGAAGTAGGCAGGGACGGTGATGACCGCGTCGGTCACTTCCTCACCGAGATAGTCTTCCGCCGTCTGCTTCATCTTCTGCAGGATCATCGCCGAGATTTCCGGCGGGCTGTAATTCTTGCCCCGGGCCTCGACCCAGGCGTCGCCGTTGTCCGCCTTGAGAATCTTGAAGGGGCTGATCTGGATGTCTTTCTGCACCGCCTCCGAATCGAACTTGCGGCCGATCAGACGTTTGATGGCGTAGAGGGTGTTTTCCGGATTGGTGACCGCCTGCCGCTTGGCCTGCTGCCCCACCAGGCGCTCGCCGTTTTCGGCGAAGCCGACCATCGACGGCGTGGTGCGGGCCCCTTCCGAGTTGGCGATGACGACCGGCTCGCCGCCTTCCATGACCGCCACGCACGAGTTGGTGGTCCCGAGGTCGATACCGATGACTTTACCCATAATGATTTCCTCCTTGTGTTGAGCCCTTTTAACGGGTGATTTTTTGTGGATTGAGCAGGACGGCTAGGCGGCGGGCGCCTTGGCCACCATGACCAGGGTGGGGCGCAGCAGCCGGCCGTTGAGCTGGTAGCCCTTCTGCAGCTCTTTCACCACGGTATTCGCCGGATGTTCGGCGCTTTCCAGCTGTCCCATTGCTTCGTGCCAGGCCGGATCGAAGGGCGCGCCTTCCGCCTGGATCGGGGTGACGCCAAATTTTTCCAGGCTTTTAGCAAAGAGACCGAGGGTCATCTCCACCCCCTGACGCAAACTTTCCTCCCCCGCGCCGCCTTCCTGGCGGGCGTGTTCGAGAGCCCGTTCCAGGTTGTCCAGCACCGGCAGCAGTTCCTTGAGGATATTTTCGTTGGCAAAGCGGGCCAGATCTTCCTTTTCCTTCTGGGCGCGGCGGCGGAAATTCTCCAGGTCGGCCCGTTCGCGCAGATAAAGGTCCCAGTTCTTCCGTGCCTCTTCCTGCGCCGCCGCCAGCTGCTCCTCCAGCGCCGGAGCGCCTTCACCAGCCTCGGCCGCGCCCGTTTCCTCGGTCTCCTCGGCGGGCGCTTCTTCGCTTATGGGTTGGGGCTGCTCTTTAAGGTGTTCGGATTTTTTTGCCACGATATGCGTTCTCCTGTGTCTGACTATTCTAATTCGGTTTCAAGTATTTGGCTGACCAGGCGCGCAGTGTAGTCGACCACGGGGATCACCTGGGAATAGTTCATGCGGCTGGGGCCGATCACCCCGAGGGTGCCGATCGTTCCCCGACTGCTCGAATAGTTGGCGGTAATCAGGCTGCATCCCTCGATTTCCCGGTATTCGGATTCGCTGCCGATGAAAATCTGCACGCCCCGCGCCTGCTGGCTTTTGTCGAGCAGTTCGACCAGCAGGCTCTTCTGCTCGAAGGCCCGAAAGAGCCGCTTCATCCGCTCCAGATCCTTGAATTCGGCCTGCTCCAGGATGTTGGCAGCCCCTTCGATATAGACCTGGCCGCCCAGCTCGTCGCTTAACGCCTCCTGGGAGAGCTCCAGGGCGCGGCTCAGCAGCTTGTCGTAAACAGCCTTCTCCTCGGCCATTTCCCGCACGATTTTGGCTTTGATCTCCTGGATGCTCAGGCCGCTGAGGGTCTGGTTGAGATAGCTGGAAATATGCTCCAGTTCCGACTGGGAAAGCGAGAGGTCGGTTTCGATGACCTTGTTCTGGACCAGGCCGGAGTGGGAGACGAAGATGACCAGCAGCCGCCCCTGGGAGAGCTTGAGAAACTCGATATGGCGGAAGACCGTGCAGTTGAAGCGGGGCGTCATCACCACTCCGGTATAGCTGGAAATGGCCGAAAGTACCTTGCCCGCCTCCCGCAGCCGCTCTTCGACGCGCAGACCGTCGATGCGGTAAAATTGTTCGATGCGGCTTTTCTGTTGCAAGTCGAGTTGCCCGACCTGCAGCAGGGTGTCGACGTAAAAACGGTAGCCCTTTTCCGTGGGGACTCGCCCCGCCGAGGTATGAGGGGAGACGATGTAGCCCATCTCTTCGAGATCGGCCATGACGTTGCGCACCGTCGCCGGCGACAGGCCGAGGTGGTGGCGGCGGGTCACCGCCCGCGAACCGATCGGTTCGGCGGTGCCGATGTAATCCTCGACGATCGCTTCGAGAATGCGCCGACTACGCTCGTTGAGTTCATCGCTCATGGTTTATCCGGCCCCAAAAAACTCAAGCCGGAAAGCCCCGGCCGTCGTTGCCTTAGCACTCATCACTTCCGAGTGCTAACGTGGCACAACATAACAATGCCCCTATTCTTTGTCAAGGGCAAAGCCCCCCATTACAGGGCATTTTCTCCCGTGAAAAAGGGGTATGGGTCAGGCTAGAGAAAGGGGAGGATCAGGTGATCGAAGAGCAGCCAGCCGGAGAGGTCGAAGGTCCAGCGGCCGTTTTCATGGTGTAGATGGCTGCCGGCGCGGGCGATGGCCGGAGCAAAGTGTTCGCCGAGAGACTCTCCGAAGCGCACGGAGAAATCCCGGTCGGCAACGCCTTCAGCGGTACGCAGGCCGAGGTAAAGGGTTTCGGCCATGGCCCCGGTGCGGTCAAAGCTTTCCAACTCCAGCAGGGGATCCTGTCCCACCTCCAAGGCTTGCCGGTAGGCGGCAAGTTCGCCGGGGACCGCCAGGCGCCGTCCCCAGCCGGCGGGATCGAAGGCATGGGCGCCGGCGCCGAGGGCCAGACACCCCCGGCGGCGCCAGTAGCGGAGGTTGTGGCGGCATTTCCGGCCGGGGCGGGCGTAATTGGAGATTTCGTAGTGACCAAAGCCTGCTTCGGCAAGGTGTTCATGGAGGAGGACAAACTGCCGGGCGTAGCTCTGTTCGTCGGGAAGGGCTAGTTCTCCCCGGCGCTGGAAGGCATGGAAAGGGGTGTCTTCCTCCACGCTCAGGCCGTAGCAGGAGAGGTGCTCCGGTTCGAGGGCGAGAAAGGCAACAAGTTCCCGCTCCAGATCGGCCGGGCTTTGCCCGGAGCGGGCATAAATCAGATCGAGGCCGAGATTGTCGAAGCCCGCCGCGCGACTCCAGGCCACCGCCTGGCGGATTTCGGCGGCGCTGTGGATGCGGCCAAGCTGGGCCAGAGCCCGATCGTCGAGGGATTGGGCGCCGAGGGAGAGGCGGTTGATCCCGACGGCACGGTAGCCGGCGAGGGATTGGGGGGAGAGGGTGCCGGGGTTGGCTTCGAGACTGATTTCACAATCGGCAACGAAGCCGAAGTGGGCGGCGGCGGCCTGGAGAATCCGGCCGATCTGCGGCGGCGCCAGCAGTGATGGGGTGCCGCCGCCGAAAAAGACCGTCGTCAGCGGCCCCGACCAGGTTCCGGCGGCCGCGGCCAGTTCCAGCTGTTTGAGCAGCAGGTCGACATACTCCGCCAGCACTGCCGGGGAATGACGGTCGGTAGAGAAAAAATCGCAATAGGGGCACTTGCGGGCGCAGAAGGGAATGTGCAGGTAGAGGGAGGTCATGAGCAAAAAGGGCGGCCGGGATGAGCGGCCGCCCTGTTCGAGGTCACCAGAAGAAGATGAAGGACATCACCGAGAGGCAAAGGACCGCGAGCAGCACCCCGATCCCCACCGGGTAGGCGCCGAGCCGGCTGCGGCGCTCGATGGCCGCGTCGATGGCGGACAGATTTCGATCGCCTCCTGTCGGTCCGGTAAAAAGGTGTACAGCCGTTTTTTGGATGTTGGCTCCAGGATCCGAAAAAAAGGCCGCCATTCGTGCGGGCAAGCGGTGAGAAAATGTGCGATCGGCCCAACTGTTGAGCCCGTTGAAGATGGTGGCGGCGGTGTTATGAAAGAGCCGGCCGCCCTTGCGATAGAACCAGTCGGTATCCAGGGAGATCGTTTCCGTGCGTTTAAGCAAAGGCAGTAGCAGAAAAAAAGCCAGGGCCGAAAACATCAGCAATTGTAGCTGGTTGAGGGTGTGCTCGAAGGTATAGGCCTGGAAATCCACCGGGTATGGGAGGATGTCGTACAGCGGTTGTGGATAGAGGCCGAGGAAGATACAGATAAAGGCGAGAAGGGCCATAGCGACGAGCATGTGCTTGGGTGGTTCACCGGGGCGCAGTCCGTTGTCTTTGGCGAAAAAGACGAAATAGGGGAACTTGATGCCGGCGTGGAGAAAAACCCCGGCTGAGGCGAGTTCGAGAACCAGCCAGACCCAGAAGAAACCTTCGTGAACCCCCGCTTCAATGATCATCGGCTTGCTGGTATACCCGGAAAAGCCCGGGAAGCTGGAAATGGCCAGGGCGCCAATGGTGCCGAAGATCATGGTCAGCGGCATAGTCTTGTAGAGCCCACCTAGGTCGGTGCATTTGCTCTTAGTGGTCATGTAGAGTACCGCTCCGGCACTCATCCAGAGCAGCGCTTTGTAGATGATGTGACAGAAGGCGTGCGCCACCGCGCCGCTGATCGCCATGGCGGTGCCGATGCCGATGCCGCAGATCATGAAGCCGACCTGATTGATGATGGAGTAGGCAAGGATGCGCCGCATGTCATTTTCGAGGATCGCATAGACGATTCCGTAGAGCGCCATGAAACAGCCGACGACCATCAGGATTTCCCAGCCGGCGAAGCCGCGAATCAGGGTGTAGACGGCGGTTTTGGTAGTGTAGGCGGTCATGATGACCCCGCCGGTGACGGTGGCCTCGGGGTAGGCGTCGGAAAGCCAGGAACTGATCGGCGGCGCGGCAGCGTTGACCAAAAAGCCGATCAGAATCAGGTAGGTCGGCAGCCCGCGCAGGTCGAAGCTGTCGAAAGCCACCGAGCCCGTGGCCTGCACTTGGAGCAGGATGCCGGCGAGCAGGCAGAGTCCGCCGAAGATATGCACCATGACATAACGGAAAGCCGCTCCATAGGCCCGTTCGGTATTGCGTGCCAAAACCAGGAAAGTGGAAGTGACGGCCATGACCTCCCAGAAGAGGTAGAGGGTGATCAGATCGCCGGCAAAAACTGCACCGATACTGGCACCGATGTAGGCCAGGGCGGCCGCGTGCTCATAGCGCGTTTTCAGGTGTAGGGCGAAGAGAAAGCAGGCCAGGGCATTGATGGTAAAGACGTAGCCGAAAGCCTTGCTCAGTTTGTCGACCCGCAGCAGATGAAGGTCGAAACCAAGCAGCTGATAAGACCAAGCCAGCCCGAAGTCGAGCTGGGTGACGGCCCAGAACGCCGCGGCCGGAGCCAGTAGGATCAGAACCCGCCGTCCGAATAGAGGCAAGAGCCAGATCAGCAGCGCGGCGGCGAAGAAGAAGAGCGAAGGGTGCAGGCTAGCGCTCATAGTAATCCTCCTTGCGCTTGAGCAGATACCCGAGCCCTTTGGAAACCAGGATGATCGCTACGCAGGCGATAAAGCCGAAGAGGGCATAGAATCCCGGCCAGCCTTCCATCGATGAAAAGAGGGTGTGCTTGTGCAGAAAGAAGTCAGGCAACACCAGCAAGGCCAGAACGACATAAAAACCGATCCGCAGCCGTTTAATGTTGCGCGGGTGGTCGAACCAGTCCCATTCCTTCGGTTGTTTCTTGTCTGGAAGCATACCGTGACCTCAGGGAAACAGGGCGAGATGAGCCAGCCCATAAAAGATATCGGAGTAAAAGAAGAGCGCGAGCGATGCCAGGGCCGTAACTGACAGGGGCAGCAGGCAGAATATCGGTGCTTCTTGAATACCGGTCGCTTCTTCCCCTTCGGGGGCCTTGGCGAAAAATCCCCGGTAAACGATGGGGAAGAAATAGGCGGCATTGAGCAGGGAACTGATGAGCAGTACCAGCAAAAGGAGCAAGTGATCCCCCTCGACCGCGCCGATAACAAGATTCCACTTGCTGATGAAGCCCCCCATCGGCGGCATGCCGATGATGCTCATCGAGCCGAGAAAAAAGGCCAGATAGGTGATCGGCATTTTGCGGCCGAGACCATCCATCTGGCTGATGTATTTTTTGTGATGGGCCACGTAGATCGCCCCGGCGCAGAAGAAGAGGGTGATCTTGCCGAAGGCGTGCATGGCGATGTGCAGGATGCCGCCGGTCATCCCCGCCGCCGTCAGCATGCCGGCGCCGAGAATCATGTAGGAGAGTTGGCCGATGGTCGAATAGGCCAGCCGCCGCTTGAGGTTGTCCTGGGTCAGAGCGACCAGCGAGGCCACGAGGATGGTGATCGAGGCGATGGTGGTGATAACCACCCCGAGATTCAGATCGCGCAGCAGGTCGGGGCCGAAAATGTCGAAAATCACCCGCATAATGGAGAAAACCCCGACCTTGACCACGGCCACGCCGTGGAGGAAGGAACTGACCGGGGTCGGTGCCACCATCGCCGCCGGCAGCCAGCCGTGGAAGGGCATGATCCCGGCCTTGGCGAAACCGAAGATGAAGAGGACCAGAAGCAGCGTGACGGTACTCGGCGAGGCGCAGCCGGTGAGGATGCCGCCCTGGGTGAAGTCGAGGGTTCCGGCCAGCTGATAGGTGATGAGCATCGCCGGCAGGGCCAGGCCGATGGAGGTGCCGAGGATGTAGGTGAGGTATTTGCGTCCCGAGGCGCGGGCCTCGTCGTTCTGTTCATGGGTGACCAGCGGGTAGGTCGAGAGGGAGAGCATCTCGTAAAAGAGATACATGGTCAGCAGGTTGGCCGAGAAGGCCACGCCGATCGTCGCCGAGATCGCCACTGCGAAGGAAGCGAAGTAGCGGGTCTGGTCATGCTCCCCGAGGCTGCGCATGTAGCCGATGGAATAGAGGGAGGTGAAGATCCAGAGGAAAGAAGCGACCAGGGCGAAAAAGAGCCCCATGCCGTCGACCCGCAGCTGAATCGGCACGCCCGGGATGACTTCCGCCAGGGTCAGTTCGAAGCCGCCCCCCTGCATGACGGTGGGAATCATCGCGGCAACGATCATGAACTTGGCGACCGCCGCCATCAGGGTACTGCCTTCGCGCAGGTTGGGCGCCCGGTCGTTGAAGGCCATGATCGGCAAGGTCGCCAGCAGGGAGACGAGAATCGCGACCAGAGGCCAGATGGAATATGAATACGCCATAGTCTCTCTTTATTCCCGAGGGATGGAAGAATGAACAGGGTGAATATCGGTCATGGCCGAGATCTCAGAATCCCGCCGGGATGGCCAGGCGGATGATGTTGGTCACGAGTGGTCCCGAACCGAAACCGACGGCGATCAGGGCGATGGCCGAGAGCACCAGGGAATTCAGCAACAAAGCCGGCGCTTCTTGACGGGGAAGCACCTCGTGCCCGTGGGCCTCTTTGCGGAAAAAGGCGATCTCGATAATGCGGAAAAAGATCACGGCGTTGACCAGACTGCTGAAGATCAAGGCCACGACATAGCCCCATTGACCCGCTTCGATGCCGCCGAGGAGCAGATACCACTTGCTGAAAAAGCCGCAGGTGGGGGGGATGCCGATCATGGCGAAGGCGCCGACGGTGAAGGCCGCCATGGTCACCGGCATCTTCCGGTAGAGCCCGGTGAGATCCTCGAAGCGCAGGCTGCCGGTGCGGTAGTGGATGGCCGCTGCCGCCAGGAAAAGGCAGAGGGTCATCAGCGCGTCGTTGACGATATGCAGGATGGCGCCGGTCATCCCCTGGGCGTTGGCCAACCAGACCCCGCCGACCATGTAGCCGACCTCGGCGACGATGATATAGGTCAGCATCCGCCTTAAATCCCTCTGGGCCAGGGCCAGAGAGGAGGCGCAGATGATCGCCGCCGCCGCGACCCAGACGATCGCCGCCTGCACCCCGGCATGCTGGAAAAAGGTATAGCTGGGGGTGAAGACCGCGAAGATGACCCGGATCATCAGGTAAACGGTGACCTTGGTCATGAGCGGCGCGATGAGCAGGCCGGCGCCGGTGGGGGCGAGGGAATAGGCGTTGGGCAGCCAGTTGTGCAAGGGGAAGAAGGCCATCTTTACCCACAGTCCGACCATGATGAAGCCGAACGCCGTGGCCAGGGCGGCGGGGGCGTCGAGACCGGCGATGCGCGAGGCGATGTCGGCCATGTTCAAGGTGCCGGTGAGGATATAGAGATAGCCGACGCCGAGCAGATAGAAACAGGCGCCGATGGAGCCCATGATGATGTAGTTGAAACTCGCCAGCGGAGCGCGCCCCTTGCCCATGGCGATGAGGCCGTAGGTGGTGATGGAGGTGATTTCCAGCAGCACGTAGAGGTTGAAGGCGTCCCCGGTCAGCACCAGCCCGAAAAGGCCGGCGATGAGAATGAGATAGAGGGTGAAGAAGAGATGTTCCCGCCCCGGCAGTTCCCGTTCCACGCATTTGAAGGCGGCGAGGGTGGCGATCAGGGCAACCAGGCTGATCAGCACCATCATCAAGGCGCTGAGGTGGTCGATCACCAGTTCGATGCCGAAGGGGGGACGCCAGTTCCCCACCGTGTAGCGATAGGCGCCATGGCGCAGCACGTTGAGCAGGGTCACCCCGGAGAAGGCCGTGGAAAAGGCCAGGGCGAGTGTGACCAGCGGCGCGATCCAATTGCGCGACAGACGGCCGAGCAGATTGACGAAAAAGGCGGTCAAAAGCGGCGCGGCCAGGGCGTAGAGATGGAGGTTGCTGGTGGTCATTCGCTGATCCTCTCCAGGATTTCATCCTCTTCGAGGGTGCCGTATTCCCGGTGGATGCGCTGCAACACCGCCAAGGCCACACCGGTGACGCTGACCGAAACGACGATGGCGGTGAGCATCAGCACGTGCGGGAGGGGGTTGACGATCTGGGTGGGATCGATCCCTTCGGCCAGCACCTTGTATTTGTCGAGAATCGGGATGCCGCCCCCGCGTTTGACCCCGGTGGAGACAAAAAAGAGGATGATCGCCGTCTGGAAGATGTTCATCCCCAGCAGCTTCTTGACCAGGTTGCGCTTGCCGATCATGGCATAGAAGCCGATCATCATCAGCACGACGTAGATCCAGTAGTTGTATTTGGCGACGACTTCCTGAAGTATTCCGTCCATATCAGAGCCCCTCGTCCATTTCGCCGCCCGAGGAAATATCCCAGAAGAGCGACACCATGATGCTCATGACCGCCAGGCCGACGCCGACCTCGACCAGAAAGATTCCGAAGGAGCGCCATTCGATGGGACCCATCGGGATCAGCTTGTCGAGGGCGCTGTAGTCGAGGAAGAGCCCGCCCATGACCGCACAGAGGGCAGCGACGCCGGTGAAGATCAGCGCGCCGGTATTGGCCAGCACGGCGTTGGCCCCTTCGGAGAAGTGGCGGATCGAGGTCTTCAGGTCATAGGCCAAAGCCAGCAGGATGAAGGAGGCGCCGAGCGCCACCCCCCCCTGGAAGCCGCCCCCCGGGCTGTAATGGCCGTGCACGATGACGTACAGGCCGAAGAGCTGCACGAAGGGGACCAGCAGGCGCACGCTGGTCTTGATGATCGGGCTGTCCCCCAGGTGCTGACCGGTGGCCCGTTCCATGCGTCGTTTCATGGCTTGTTCCTCCGCAGCACGCTGGCGACGGCCATGCCGGCGCAGAAGATGACGACCGTTTCGAACATGGTGTCGTACCCCCGGTAATCCCCGAGCACTGCCGTGACGACGTTCGGCACATGCGTCTCCGCCACCGCATTCTCAATGTAATAGGGAGAAAGGTGGCGGTTGGCCGGAGACTGGGGATCGCCCCAGGTGGGAAAGTCCCGGGTGCCGTAGAGCAGCAGGATGCCGGTGATGACCGTGGCGATAAGGGCGAGCGCTTTCAATCCTTGCTCCTTCGGTTGGTGCGCAGAATGGCGGCGATGAAGAGGACGGTGCTGATGCCGGCGCCGACGGTCGCTTCGGTGAAGGCCACGTCCACGGCCCCCATCTCCGCCCAGAGCAGGCACATGAGAAAGCTGTAGACGCCGAAGATGATCGTCGCCGAGAGCAGGTCCTTGACGGTGATGGTGGCCAGGGCGCAAACGACCACCAAGAGCAGAATGAGGAGATCAAGCTGCCAGATCATGGGGTGTTCTTCTCCTTGGTCCAGGGTTTGACGCCGATCAGCAGCGCGGCGTCGGTGATGGCGTGGGTGGCGGTGGGGCTGGAGATGAAGACGAAAGCGGCGATGAAGAGAATCTTGATGCTCACCAGCACCGTCGCCAGGGAGAGATCCCCCAGGTTATAGACCGCAATGCCGACCAGAACCAGAACCGCAGCCAGGGAGTCGCATTTGCCGGCGGCCTGGACGCGGGTGTAGAAATCGGGAAAACGCAGGATGCCGAGGGTGCCGACGATGAAAAAAAAGAGCCCGGCGGAAATCAGGACGATGCTGACGATATTGAGGATCATGGCGACCTAACCCCTTACTGATGGTCTTCCAGATGAATGCTTCTGCGATGCAAAAAGAATTTGGCCGAACCGAGGGTGGCGATAAAGTTGAGCATGGCGTAGGCGATGGCGATATCGACGAACATCCCCACGTTGTCGAAAAGCAGACCGATCAGCAAGAGCAGTGCCGTGGTCTTGGTGCCGATCACGTTGCCGCCGAGCATCCGATCGAGGATGGTGGGGCCGGCCAGCACCCGGTAGAGGGAGAGGAACATCAGCAGTATCAAGGCGATGGCTACGGCAAGGAAGAACTGTTCCATTATTTTCCTCCTTCCAGGGCGGCGGCGATGCGCCGCTCCATGGCGCTGCCCGCTAGCGACTGGGCGCCGCTCTCGGTCAGGGCATAGACGAGCAGTTCATCCTCTTCGATATCGACGGTGACGGTGCCGGGGGTCAGGGTGATGGACTGGGCCAGGGTGACCTTGGAGATGGGGCGCTTCAGGTTTGTTTTGAAACGGACCAGCTGCGGATCGATCAGATCGAGCATGCGCGGATGCAGAACGATATAGGTGACCTGCAGATTGGAGATGAGGATTTCCCAGAAGAGCCAGGGCAGGTAGAAGAGGATGCCGAAAAAGCCTCGCCCCCAGCTTTTCGGATCGCCGTAGAGGAGCAGGCTGTGGCTGAAGTGGGCGATCAGCAGGCAGGAAACGACCCCGAGGGAGAGGTGAAAGGCATCGAACATGCCCGACATGACCACCCAGAAGGCGAACATGACAAAAAAGGTGACGACCTTGGCCATGGGCAACCCTTTGCGTCGTGATGGTTGGCGAAACGGGAAGAACGGACCAAACCGATTGAAAAAACATCGGTTTAGGATTTATTGTAGAGCGGTGCACGGATGCACTTTGGTTTTGCCAATAATAAAACGCCAGTCCTGTTTAGCAGTTTTAAATCTTAGGGTCAAGGAAATCCGGTGTCCGATTGAGGTTGTCAAGGCCTCGGGCTTTCTCTATAATTGCCCAGCGTCGTTGGAGATTATCCTATCGCTTTGGATTTTTAATAAAAATAGAACGCAATTCTAAAAAATTAAATGGACCGGAAAGGACAGGGGACATGGAACGCAGGATACACGCGGCAGCCGTCCAATTCAACATCGCTCTCGGCGAGGTGGAGACCAACCTCGAACGCGCCCTGGCCGCCCTTCGCCGGGTGCGCGAGCAAGGCGCCGAGCTCGCGGTGCTGCCGGAGATGTGGAGCACCGGCTACGACTATAAACGCCTTCCCGAACTGGCCCGGGAAACCCCCCGGGTACTGGAGGCGTTGCGGGATCTCGCCCGGGAGTTGGGGATGGTCCTGGTCGGCAGCCTGCCGGAAGGGCAGGGGGACCGGGTCTACAACACCGCCTATGTTGTTGATCAGGGGAAGGTTGTCGACAAATACCGCAAACTGCACCTCTTTTCCAACATGGGCGAAGACCGCTTCCTCGCCGCCGGCGACCGCACCCTGGTGGTGCCGACCTCGGTCGGGCGCCTCGGCGTCGCCATCTGCTACGATCTGCGTTTCCCCGAGCTCTTCCGCAAACTGGCGCTGGAAGGGGCGGAAATCCTCTGTCTCAGCGCCGAATGGCCGAAACCCCGGCAGGATCACTGGCGCACCCTGCTGCGCGCCCGCGCCATCGAAAACCAGTTCTTCGTCATCGCCGCCAACTGCTGCGGCATCCAGGGCAAGCTCGACTTTTTCGGCATGAGCCTGCTTATCGCCCCCCGGGGGGAAATCCTCGGCGAGGCCGGAGAGAGCGACACCGAACTGGTCGCCGCTTTCGATTTCGAGGAGATGGTCAACTACCGCACGCAGATCCGTTGTTACCAGGATCGTCGCCCGGAGGTCTACGGCACCCTGCCCTGATCATTCTTCCAGGCGCTGGGCCTGTCGGCGGAAGGGTTCGGGAATTTCTTCCAGCGAGGCGGCAAAGTGCAGGCCGCCGTCGGCATCGGCGTAAAGATATTTATATTTCGGTTCTTCGGCGGCGCTTACGGGCGCCGCTTTTTTTGGCGCAAGCGCTTTGGGCTGGGGCTGGGCAACCTCTTTTTCCGCCGCCTCGATGACCGCTTCGACACTCACCGGCCCCTCCTCGGGTAGCTGACGCAGCAACCGGGCGCGAAAGTCGAGGTAAAAGGCGCGCACCGCCGCCACGGCCGGTTGGCTTGCGGGGACGCGCACGAAATACTGGTCGATGCCGAGCAGCAGCAGGATCAGGAAGACGGCCCAGAAGATCGTTTTAAAGAGGTGTTTCATGGAGAGACTCGTTAATTAAGGGTGACGATGGGCATGGCCGTGTTCGTGGTCATGCTCGTGGTCCGCGACCCGGGGCCGATGGCGCAGGGGCTGAAGGGTATCGCCGTTGGCGCAGCTGTGACACTGCCCCTGCAGGGTAGTGCGGGTGATGTGGAAGTCGTGGTCGAGCATCGCCTCGATGCGACCGATCACTTCCCCCTGGCGCGGCAGGTAGTCGGGATGCAGGTCGATATGCGCCGACAGGGCGGTGATGTGCGAGCAGATCGACCAGACGTGCAGCTGATGGACATCGTTCACCCCTTCCTGATCCTTGATCCGCGTCACCACCTGGTTAAGGTCGATGTGCGCCGGCACCCCTTCCAGCAGAATATGCCCGGCCTCGCGCAGAATGCGCAGCGCTCCCCCACCGATGATCAGGGCGATGCCGGCGGAAATCAGAGCATCGACCACATACCAGCCGGTCTGCAGCATGATCAGGCCGCCGACGATGACCCCGACCGAGGCGAGAGCGTCGCCGAGCACATGCAAAAAGGCGCTGCGCACGTTGAGGTCGTGATGGGCGTGGCCGTGCAGGAAGCGGGCGGCGATCAGGTTCATGACCAGGCCGATGACGGCGATGACGAACATCTCCCGGCTCTTCACCGGCTCGGGGTGCTGAAAACGGCCCCAGGCCTCGTGCAGGATGCCGACGGCGATGATCAGCAGGCTCAGACCGTTGATCAGCGACGCGAGGATTTCCGCCCGGTGCCAGCCGTAGGTACGGCGGTCGCTGACTGGTCGGGCGGCGAGGCGGATCGCCGCCAGCGACAGGGCGAGGGCGAAGAGATCCATGAAAACATGGGCGGCGTCGGAGAGCAGCGCCAGGGAGTTGGTCCAGAAGCCGCCGATCACCTCGGCGACCAGGGTCACGGAGGTCAAGGCGATGGCGAGGAGAAACCCTCGGGAAATGTTGTGGTCGAGGAGGTCGTCGTCGTGCATGCGGAATCCTTTCCATGGACGGCGACCATCTTAGGCCCGGGCGCCGGGGCAAGGCAAGCCGTAAAAGCGTCGTCAAGGAGACGATTAACCCTTGCCGCCCGCGCGGCTTTTCGTTAGGATTGGCCAGCTTTAATAAAATATCAAGGAGGGACCATGCTGGCCAAGGTATTGTCGGGGGCGCTGATCGGCATCGACGCCTATCCCGTAGATGTGGAAGTCGATATCGCCCAGGGATTGCCCCAGTTCGCCACCGTCGGCTTGCCGGAAGGGGCGGTCAAGGAGAGCAAGGACCGGGTCAAATCGGCGATCAAGAACAGCGGTTACGAATTCCCCGGCCGCAAGATCACCATCAACCTCGCCCCCGCCGACATCAAAAAAGACGGCGCCGCCTTCGACCTGCCCATGGCCGTCGGCCTGCTCACCGCCACCGGCGCCCTCAAGCCGGGACGGCCCGGGCGCTATGTGCTGATGGGGGAACTCTCCCTCGACGGTCGGGTCAAGCCGGTGCGCGGCGCCCTGCCGGTGGCCCTCGCCGCCAAGGACTGGGACGTCGCCGGGCTGATCCTCCCCGAGGAGAACGCCCGCGAAGGAGCGATCGTCGACGCCCTGCCGGTTTACGGCGTGCATGATCTCGGCGAAGTGATCGATTTTCTCGCCGGCGCCGCCGAACTGGAACCCTGCCAGGTCGATGTTGCCGAGCTCTTTCGCGAGGGCGTTTGCGGCGCCGAGGATTTCGCCGAGGTGCGCGGCCAGGAGCACGTCAAACGCGCCCTCGAAGTCGCCGCCGCTGGCGGCCACAACGTGCTGATGATCGGTCCTCCCGGCAGCGGCAAGACCATGCTCGCCCGGCGCATTCCCGGCATCCTCCCTGCGCCCGACTTCGCCGAGGCCCTGGAAACGACGAAGATCCACTCCATCAGCGGATTGCTTCCCCGCCGCGACGCCCTGGTCGCCGCTCGCCCCTTCCGGGCGCCGCACCACACGATCTCCGACGCCGGTCTCATCGGCGGCGGCGCCTATCCCCGCCCCGGCGAAGTCAGCCTCGCTCACAACGGCGTCCTTTTTTTGGATGAGCTCCCCGAGTTCAAAAAAAATGTGTTGGAAATGCTGCGCCAACCCCTCGAAGACGGTCAGGTCTGCATCAGCCGCGCCGCCACCAGCCTTACCTATCCCGCCAATTTCATGCTGGTGGCGGCAATGAATCCCTGCCACTGCGGTTTCCTCGGCGACAGCCTGCGCGAATGCACCTGCACCCCGCCGATGCTGCAACGCTACCGCTCCCGCCTCTCCGGGCCGCTGCTCGACCGCATCGACCTGCATGTCGAGGTGCCCCGGGTGCCGCACAAGGATTTGGCTGATCCCGTCGACGGCGAATCCTCCGCCGCCATCCGCGCCCGGGTCGAAGCCGCCCGGCAGCTGCAGCGCGAGCGACTGGAAACCTTCGGCCTGCATGCCAACAGCCAGATGCAGGCCCGCCACATCCGCAAGTTCTGTGCGGTGGACGAGGCCGGACACAAACTGCTGGAGATGGTCACCGACCGCCTCGGCCTCTCGGCCCGCAGCTACTCGCGCATCCTCAAAGTCGCCCGCACCATCGCCGACCTCGCCGGCAGCGAGCGCATCGAACAAGCCCATCTGGCCGAAGCCATCCAGTATCGAGGTCTTGATCGCAAGTCCGCCTGAATCTCCTTGGTCAACCATCGTTCCCCGCCCCCCCGACCCGCCGGCTTCTGCGCCTGCGCCCGCGCTTCAGTTACCACAGCGAACTGAATTTACGAAGCCTTCGCGGAAGTTTGTCGGAGTCTGGCCTACGGATAGAGCATGGACCCGAAAGAACAACGCCGAAATTCGCCCCCCATACAGGAGTAATCCGAGTTGGGGATGCGGGACTCAAGGATTCAGGCTCAAGTAGGCAAGTTCAAATAAAATAGCAAATAATGTCTCATATGTAATCCTTATCTAACAAATATGACTCATATTTGAGTCGTTTTACTTGACAGGATGACCTTGATCCAGCATAGTTCTTACAGAACAAAGGCATGACTGAACGACCGTCACCAAAAACCCGGATTGAGATAAGCGATGAAGCAGGCACGGCCTTTTTCGAAATACACCATTGAAGCGGTCAAGCTGCTCGGCAAACAGATCCAGCTTGGACGCAAGCAACGCCGCTGGTCGGAAGCTGAGCTGGCTGAGCGTGCCGGGATAGCCAGGGCTACCTTGCAGCGGATTGAAAAAGGCGACATGGCCTGCAAGATCGGTCTGGTCTTTGAAGTCGCGACGCTGGTCGGGATCAAACTGTTTGATGCGGATAGCGAAGCACTAAGAGGGCGAATCCGTGAGGCCGACGAGCGGATCGCCCTGCTTCCCAAGCATATTCACCCCAGCAGAAAACCGGTCGATGATGAGTTCTAAGCCGGAAAAATACACCGAAGCCTACGTCTGGATCTGGTTGTCGGGCGAGGTCGAGCCGGTCGTCGCCGGAAAACTGACGGCGGAAGGGGACACGCTGGTTTTCAACTACGGCAAACGCTATCTCGAACGAGACCACGCCATCGCCATCTATGACCGTGAACTCCCTTTACGACCAGGGGCGCTCCCCCTGCCGAAGGGGCTGACCATCCCCGGCTGCATCCGTGATGGAGCTCCGGACGCCTGGGGTCGGCGGGTGCTGCTGAACCGGTTGCTCGGTCGCAAAGGGAAAAACACGGATGTCTCTCAATTTGACGAATTGACCTACCTGCTCGAATCCGGCTCCGATCGAATCGGCGCACTCGATTTTCAACTCTCACCGGTCGAATATGTACCTCGATCCCCGGTCAATGCCTCTCTTGAAGAGTTACTGCGCTCCGCTGAGAGGGTTGAAAAAGGCGTCCCTCTAAACGCAGACCTTGACGAAGCCCTGCATCATGGCAGCTCGATTGGCGGGGCACGCCCCAAGGCTCTCCTCGAACATCAGGCCAAGAAATATATCGCCAAGTTTTCTTCGACCACAGACCTCTACAGTGTCGTCAAGGCGGAATTTATTGCCATGCGTCTGGCTAAACTGAGTGGACTCCATGCCGCTGAGGTGGAGATGACCTCGGCCTTGGGCAAGGATGTCTTGCTGATTGAGCGCTTTGACCGCGTCTGGTCGAAAAAGGGCTGGCAACGATGCCCCATGCTTTCGGCCCTCACCCTGCTTGGTCTGGACGAAATGATGGCCCGCTACGCCAGCTACCAGGATCTGGCTGAAATCGTCCGGCATAAATTCACCGATGTACAGGTAACGCTGAAGGAGCTCTTCGCCCGCATCGTCTTCAATATCCTCGTCGGCAACACCGACGACCATGCCCGGAATCATGCGGCTTTCTGGAATGGCGAGACCCTTTCCCTGACTCCGGCCTATGATATCTGCCCGCAAGGACGCAGCGGCAACGAGGCGACTCAAGCCATGTTGATCGGCGGCGACAATCGCATGAGCCGCGTCTCTTCATGCCTTGACGCCGCGCATCACTATCTTTTGTCACCAGCTGATGCCCGCGAGATTGTCAGCCACCAACTCACGATGATTGGTAATTGCTGGAATGATGTCTGCCAGAAGGCCGATCTCAACGAAACCGATCGCAGATTGTTCTGGGGTCGACAGTTTCTCAACCCCTTTGCTTTCGATGATCTGTCAGGAGAGAACGCCTCCCTCAAGACGCTTGCTGACGAAATCCGCAAAAAAAACGCTTTATGATGCAGGGTGCTTGACTGGATCAGGGCCAGTCGAAACTGGTATCACCCTTTATCATAGGCCGCAGCTACTCCCACATCCTCACGGGCGCCTGGACCTTCTCCAATCTGGTTGGAAGTTCTTCGGTCCGCCAGAACCCTCCGGCCGAAGCCTGGGGTCACGGGGACCCGATCGCCAGTCCGCGTGAATCTCCTGTGTCAGCTTCTGTCCCCCCCCGCAGTAGAAAAAATCGTATTTTTCGCGACAAAAACTGTCGCTCGCTCATGCCATGATGGAGTCAACCCCAACCAAGGAGGAGACCCATGGCACGCTCGGTTTCGGAAACGGCACGGATTCTTGCGGATCTATACGATGAGAGCTTCGGCGGCGACGAGAGTGAACGGTATCGCATCGGCTGGTCGGAGTTGCGCGGTATCGCCGGGGTGAGGCGGCTCGATGAGGATTTTCTGCGGGGGATCAATGACGCCTTGCTGGAAAACGGCTACCTGCTCGTTACCTGCGATAATTTTCTGGTGGTGAGCTGTGAACAAAATTTCACCGGGACGCGGCGGCTGCCTCAGCGGCTGGTGGAGAAGTACATCTACGAAGAGGATGATAATTCGGAAGATGCTGACGACTTTGAGTTAGAGGATGAAGACGACGAAGAGGATGAGCTGATCTGAATATTATCGATGATGGCGACTCATGAAAAGATCCACCTCCGGTCAGTCCAAAACGGAAGCCCGGTGGTGGATCTTAGCGAAAGGAGGCCTAGTTGGTTTCAACAGAGCAAGTCACTGTGCAGACTCGTCCCCGCATACTGACGGTGGGGATCGGCTCATTCGGCAGAATGGTCGGCCGGCAGATCAAGCGCAACGTGAAGAATGCTCCCTGCATTTTTCCTGATCTATACGGCGACCTCCAATTGGATTCGCCGGAGATAAAAAACCGGATCGACCGAGCGGACGTTATTTTTCTGGTACTGGACGTTCGGGATTCAATATCCTTCACTTCCGCCAAGCGCCTAATTGAAGAGGTGATCCCAGAAAACGCTCTGAAGGCGATCCTGACTTGGGATTTAGCCGAAGACCGGGCGGGAGAACCTCATGTACGCTTACTGCGCAATGATTATGCTCTGCCTTGCGCCTGCCTCGTTGTTTCTCCTCTCAGTCTTGGCACTTCGCCAGACGATCTTCTGGAAAAGTTCGGCATCGAGATGATTGCCACTTGGCTTATCTGTCGTTTTGTGGATAAGTTTCTCCAACGGCGGAGTAACAGTTGTGACCTATATAACTACTTCGCAAACCTCAATACTTCTTTGACCAAAGGCTTTATCATCCGTCTTGACGACTGGATTACTGAAACAACAAGGTGACAGAAGTTCTTCTATTGAAAGCGTAGTGCTTGGCGCGACAGAGCAATTTTCCTGTTCGTTCTACAGCAGACTAAAGAACTTTTATATTTTCTTTTTAGAGCCAACTATTCCTTGTATCGTAACAAATCTGCAACGATCTTTCTTCCAATTAACTTCCATATCGCCTGGGAGTGTCCATGTAGAAGAAATCAATTGGTAATTTTTCCTCTTATCCAATAGGTTATATATGTTATCTAAGACATCGTTGCAATTGTATGTATCGTCACCATTATTGTGATAGCCGTGAATTATTATAATACCAAGATATACATCATAAAACCCGTCCCAATTTGGGGAAATTTTTTTTATTACACTTATCTGATCAACAAGATTTCGTATGCCATTCTCAATGGATTTATTTAATTCATATTTTGATCTTTTATTCAGACAGTACCATCCCTTCTTTACTTCTATAAAATAATTAATTTTTTTACTCAACTTTCGCAGCAGTATGACAGGGCCTAAAGCCCTGAAATCAAAATGATCTTTCAAAAGACATGGGCCGGAAGTAGCGTTGCTCGTCGTAACAAGGCCGGTATCTGGGCCATGAAGTCCTCCAGCATCCCCCTTAGCGAGGCGGTCGGGAGTTCGGCGAAAGTCTTCAACACCTGCTCCAGATGGCTCAAG
>NZ_FOJJ01000010.1 GCF_900111775.1 Desulfuromonas acetexigens
AAATTCGCCGACCCCCTCGCGGCCGTTTGTCAAGCTAAAAATGTGGTAAGTTGTCGATTTTTATAGTTTTTCATCAAGATTATCGATTTGCGACACGAGCTGCAAAAACCTAACCGGACACCACTGAGAAAAAAGAAAAGAAAAGCACGGAATTGTAATTATTTTTACATCCCTTGTTTTTATTTTTTCTACAGCCTCTTTACTCAGAAAAAAATATAAAGTTCTTGCTCATTAGCGGTTCACGCCCCTGGAAGGGAATAAGGGGACAGGCACCAAATTGAGGTGAAGGAAAAGGAAAAGGAAAAAGTAGTTGGTGCCTGTCCCCTTATTATTTCCCCGGATGCTCAAAGGGCGCAAGTTTGACTACGCCTACGACGTTCGCGGCAATCAACGCTACCGCTACCTCTCGGCGGATCGGAGCAAATTCTGGGAATACACCTGGGACGGCGAAAATCGTCTGCGTCAGGCCGCGCTGACCCTCGGCGGCCAGGTGGTGCGCACCCTCAGCTTCAAGTACGACCCCTTTGGTCGACGCATTGAGAAACAGGTGAGCGACACCGCAAGCACCGTCACCACGACCTACGTCTACGACGGCGAGAATATCGTCTTCACCACCGTCAACGACGGCACCAACACCACGACCAGCCACACCATCCACGGCCCCGGCATCGACGAACCGTTGGCCCAGATCACCAATGGAACCAGCACCTACTACCACGCCGACGGCCTGGGCAGCATCGTCGCCCTGACCGACGCCGCTGGCCAGATCGTGCAGCGCATCACCTACGACGCTTTCGGCCTACCGACCGCCACCGACCCCAGTTTTGCCAACAGCTATGCCTTTACGGCAAGGGAGTGGGATAAGGAGCTCGGACTGTATTACTACCGGGCGCGGTATTATGACCCGATGGAGGGGCGGTTTGTGAGTAAGGACCCGATTGGGTTTGCTGGGGGAATAAACGTCTACGCTTACGTTGAAAACAACCCAGTTAACCTGGTTGACCCTGATGGAAGGTTCGCCATTCTCCCTGTTTTAGCCATAATTGGAACTGTTTATGGTGTTTTAGAGGGAGTCGATTATGTAACAAGCGTATATTACAATAGTATTATTTTAAAGCACCTGCAAGAACAAGAAAAATTGCTTAAGGTTCACTTGGAAAAAACTGATTGCAAAGATATTCAAAAAATAAATTTATTAAATGAAGCAATAAAAGCAAATGCCCTACAACAAACAAGGATTGGGTTAGGTCTTGGAAAAGACACTATTAGTATTTTTTACGGAAAAGCTACAGATAGAAGATAGATATTGGGGGTGACTATGGATGGTTTTGGTCTTATTTTGGCTAGTCTCTTAATAGAGACAATTGCATTGATATTAATATCAAAAGTAAAGGCTAAATATAATATTATAGATAAAATTGTAAAAAAAATTGTACTTCTAGTGTGTGCTTCAATTTTTTTTCAGACAATATTTGTATTAGGTAAATTGTATTTATATTTGATTTATAACAAAATTATATGACTATGCGTAAGTCCAAAATAACCCATTTAACTGGGCTGATCCGTGGGGATTATGGTCTGTCACAATTGATTTCTACACTGGATTTGGTGGTGGACACTGCTGTCTCACAGTTTCACAGCAGGCATAACTGACCGTTCTGCAAGCCGTTTTCCGGCGTTGGCGGGTTAAATAGTTCCGTCAAATCCCGTCGCTCGAACAAGTTCAGTTGCAATATCCGCAACATCCGTTGTAACGAGGCGCCGATCTTCGACTGGAACTTCAGAAACGACAGCACCAGGTAGGCGCACAGGGCGATCCAGAGCTGAGTCTTCACCGCGTTCATGGAGGTGCCGAGGAAGCTCTTCACCTTCAGGTTCTGTTTGATCCACTTGAAGAAGAGCTCGATCTGCCAGCGCTCCTTGTAGAGATCGGCCACCGTTTGCGCCGGAAGGTCCAGGGCGTTGGTCACGAACTGATAGACGATGTCCGTTTCCGCGTCCCGATAGGTCACCAGCCGGAAGGTTTCGGAAAGATTCCCCAGCCGGATTTCGCGGTCTTCCGTCACTCCCGGACTTTTACGGCCCCGGCGCTTTTTGCCGGGCGTGACGATGGCGTTGCTCTTGAGGCGGGAGACGAAGAACACCCCGTCGTCGCACAGTTCCCGATACCAGGCGTAGTCGGTGTAGCCGCGATCGAAGACCACGTAGGAGCCCTTGGGGAGCGCGAGGGTCCGGGCCAGATTGATTTCGTGTTCCCGGCCCGCGGTCAAATCGACAAAGGCGGGCAGATAGCCGTCGGCGTCGAGTCCGACATGAAGCTTGGCCGCGCCCTTGGTCTTCTGGTACTTGGCCCAGGGGAACAGGGACAGGGTCAGGTCGAGCAGGGAGGCATCCAGCAGATAGATCTTCCCGTTCAGCTTGAATTTCCTGTTCCGTGGCGCCATCGACTGACAGCGCCCCAGCAACCGCCGGAACAGCTCCTCATAGAGCGTATGGGGCTGATTCTCGTTGCAGCGCGCCAGGGTTGCCCGGCTGAACGCCTTGATGCCCAGGTGGTAGATCTTTTGACCTTGAACGGCGAGGTTATCCACCACATCCCGCAGGCTGCATCGGCCGGACAGCTGCGCCGTCAGCATGGCGACGAACTGAGTCCAGCGGGTAAACGAACGAAACTTCTGCCCGGTGTGATGCTTATTGGCCAGGGACTGAAATTCATGTCTCGGGAAAATTCGTACTATTTGCGAAAGAACGGTGCTACAATGCGGCATGGCTCGGAACTCCTTAGTTTTATAATGGTTTTGGCGAACACATTATAACGCAAAGGAGCCTCCGGGCCTTCTATTTTCTGTTCAAACTGTGAGACAGCAGTGGGTGGTGGAATTGTATTTGGTCAAAACGATGATGGGAGTGTGTTCCTGACGGCCAGGGGTGGGATTGGGAAAGGCGGAGGTCTCTCTTATTCCCCAACCGGCGGGTCTCCTGGGTATGACCCATGCCAGACCAATCAAGATTTTAATGCGTATCTTGGGTTTTTTGCTGAAGCTGCGGCCGAATTGGGCCCAGGAAAAATTGGTGCGGGAAAACAGGATGGATTGCACAGCAAAGACATGGTCGAGGCATATCCATATAGAGAGAATAATTTCGTTGACCCGGGTGTTGTTGTTCCTGGTACCAAAGGGGCGAGACTGGGCGCTTCTATCGGTATAGAAGGTGGTTTCGTGTGGAAGCATTAAGTAGACATCTTAAAATAAAAAGCATTTTAATATTTTTGATATTGTTTATCACTGTTTGTAGTTTTGTTTATTATGGTTCATACAAAAGTAAAGCTTTTCTGTTTGCAAGAGATTACATTTCTAATAATAAAGATATTTATGAAAAATATGGTTACCTAGAAAAGGTGTGGTTAAACCCATTTGGTATAAGTATTAAGGAGAGAGGGATATCTGGAGATGCGAATTTAAATGTCACCATATTTACAAACACCGGAAAACATAAATTAAATATTAAACTAAAAAAAATTAGTAACACTTGGCAGGTAGAATCGGTAAGTGAAAGATATTAAGGTAGTTTTAATGATTCAGCAAGGGAATAAGGGGACAGTCACCAAATTGAGGTAAAGGAAAAGGAAAAAGTAGTTGGTGCCTGTCCCCTTATTATTTCCCCGGATGCTCAAAGGGCGCAAGTTCGACTACGCCTACGACGTTCGCGGCAATCAACGCTACCGCTACCTCTCGGCGGATCGGAGCAAATTCTGGGAATACACCTGGGACGGCGAAAATCGTCTGCGTCAGGCCGCGCTGACCCTCGGCGGCCAGGTGGTGCGCACCCTCAGCTTCAAGTACGACCCCTTTGGTCGACGCATTGAGAAACAGGTGAGCGACACCGCAAGCACCGTCACCACGACCTACGTCTACGACGGCGAGAATATCGTCTTCACCACCGTCAACGACGGCACCGCCACCACGACCAGCCACTATGTCCACGGACCCGGCATCGACGAACCGTTGGCGATGGTTGTAAACGGCCAAAGCTCCTACTACCACGCCGACGGCCTCGGCAGCATCGTCGCCCTGACCGATGCCGCCAAGAACGTCATCCAGCGGTATGGGTATGATTCCTTCGGGATGGTGACGGCGGAGAATCCGGAGTTTGGGAATTTCTATGCCTTCACCGGCCGGGAGTGGGATCGGGAGTTGGGGCTGTATTACTACCGAGCGCGGTATTATGACCCGATGGAGGGGCGGTTTATCTCAAGAGATCCGATTGGGTTTGCTGGGGGGGATGTGAACATCTACGCATACGTCCAGAATCAGCCGGTTGATTTTTCAGATCCTTATGGTTTGTTGAACCCAGCAAAAACATCTGTCGGACTTATAAATGCATCAAGGGGAATACAAAGCATAGCAAAAGGGGTAGGCACAATTGCTGCCGGTACAATTGCAATACCTTTCACTGGCGGTATTTCAGGCCCAACTGCGGACACGATTGGGGCTGCTCAAATTGCGCTTGGATTTGCAAATCTCAATAGAGGTATGCAGCAGGCAAGTGAGGCATATTCAGAAAACATGGATGAGGCTTCTTGGAAAAATTTATTGGGTTTGGCACCATTTGGACAAAAATTTGACGATCCTTGTGAGCCAGGTCCTATAGAATATTTTTCAGGTGTTTGGGATAAGATTGTGGCTGATCCATATAATGCTGCAAAAGGGGCAATTAAAGATTTTTTTGCATTTGATTAAGTACATATATAGAGGTCGGTTCAATGGCAAAAATTAAAGAAATCATCTTGAAGATCCTTGGCTTTTTTAACACAACTTTAACTTCTGTAGATGTTATTTTATTAATTATTGTTTTAGTATGTTTTGTGCTAGGGGTTATAGTCTTTTTATTTAATAAGCTGTTTTAAAAAGCAAGGTGAGAAAGCAAAGTGGCAGATCTACAAAAATCAAATAACATGGCTCCAGAGAAAACATGCCCATTGGATGTATCTCAAGGAGCCAGCCCCTGAAATGTTGATTGCCACTCGGAGGTAAAATGCGTCTTTCCAGAATCGTCATTAAACATGAAAAGGATGGCATATGCTCCCACCTAAACGCTGCCTGTATTCCCTGGGGCTGTGAGGTGGTCCCCAAAATTCGGACAGTGTAGTAAGGTGGGTAGCCGCACACCGACGAAGGAGGTACCACCTGATGAGCAAAACGAAACGTACGCGCTACTCCGCCGAGTTCAAGGCCAAGGTCGCCCTGGAAGCGATCAAGGGCGAGCAGACAATTTCCGAGCTGGGTAGCCGCTATGGGCTGCATCCCAACATGATTACCAACTGGAAACGGCAGGCCATCGACAACATGGCCGAGGCTTTTTCCAGTAAAGCCGAACGGGCGCGAACCGCAGATGATGCCCAGATCAAAGATTTGCACGCAAAAATCGGGCAACTCACGGTGGAACGGGATTTTTTGGCCAAAGCCTTCGGTCGTTGAGTCATTCTCGAAGGAAGAACCTGGTCGAACCTGACCATCCCCGACTCAGCATTGTGCGTCAATGCGAACTGTTAACCGTCAATCGATCCTCGTATTACTATCGGCCAAGCGGTGAAACGGCGCTGAATCTGGAACTGATGCGCCTGATCGACAAGCAGCACCTCGAAACGCCCTACTATGGAGCCCGGCAAATGGCCCGACATCTGCGCCGTCAAGGGTATGGGGTTAGCCGCAAGAGGATCGGTCGCCTGATGCGGCTCATGGGCCTCTGTGCCATCTATCAGAAACCGAACACCTCGAAACCGAATCTGCAACACAAGATCTACCCGTATCTTCTGCGCGGACTGACAATCGAGAAGCCCAATCAGGTCTGGTGCGCCGACATTACCTACATCCCCATGCGGCGCGGCTTTCTGTATCTGGTCGCCATCATGGACTGGGCCAGCCGCAAGGTTCTCTCCTGGCGCTTGTCCAATACCATGGATTCCGACTTCTGCGTGGACGCGCTCGAAGATGCATTAGCCCGCTATGGCAAGCCCGAAATCTTCAACACCGACCAAGGCAGTCAGTTCACCAGCGACGCCTTCACCGATGCGCTCAAGGGCGCCGAGATCCGCATCTCCATGGACGGCAAGGGGCGCTGGATGGACAACGTCATGATCGAGAGACTCTGGCGCTCACTGAAATACGAAAGCATTTACCTCCATGCCTATGAGGGCGGAAGCGAGGTGCGACAAGGGCTCAGGCACTGGATCGACCAGTACAATACAAGCCGCCCTCACTCCAGTCTGGACGACAGAACTCCGGATGAGGCATATTGGCAAAAACCCCGACCCGGCTACGCTGGCCCGGCTCTCCAACTGGCGGCATAATCATGAAGGCTACCCACCTTATTCCCGCCGCCGACCTGTCCTAACAACCGGGGCCACCTTAACCCAGGCGCCGGTAGACTCCGGCAAAGGCTTCGAAGTTCAGGCCGCTGTGGCGACTGAAGCGCAGTCGCAAGCGTCGGCCGGTCTCGATCAGTCGGGCGGCGAGGTACATCAGTTCTTGCATGACGGTCTTGAGCCGCCGCCGTTTGGCGCCGTGTCGTACCGGGGTCTTGTCGCCGAGCAGGCCGAGTTGTCCGATGTAGCGAAGGACGTTGTAGGCGAGCGCGGCGCAGCTCATGACCAGACTGTTGACCTCGAATTTGCCTGAGGGCAGGCGCTCCAGATCCATGTCGGTTTTGAGTTCGCTGTGAAACTGCTCGCTGGTGCCGTGATCCTGATAGAGGGCGATGATCTTTTCGGCGGGCAGGTTCAGAGTGGTCCACCAGCCCTCCAACTCGATCTCGGGTTCCAGCAGCCCCTGGCCTTTTTTGTCGGTGGAGCGCTCGATGACCCGAACGACCCGACGGCAGGTCAGTTCCTGTTTGACGCCGTTTTCGTCGGTCCAGACATGATTCTCCCGAACATTCAGGATTGCGACGCGTTTCCCCGGTCGCGGATCACTGACCGATCCTTCGGAAAAAGCCCGTTGCCGCCAGTGGCTTTTGCTCTGCCCCCGAGGATTCCACTTCAAGATGTAGTCGGTTCGCTCGTGGCGGGCCAGCTCGATGCGGGTCTCCCAGGCATCGTGGGCCGAATCGAGCCGCACCAGCAAGGGCGCGGCGGTGAGCGCCAGCGCTTTGTGTAAGACCCGGGCGAGGAAGGGGACGAAGTTCTTCTGGCTGTGCTGGGAGCCCTCGCGGTGCTCGATCTCCAGCAGCCACCCTTCCAGGGCCAGATAGGCGGCGATCGGAGCGTAGCCGTCGTATCCTTGGTAGGTACGCGACACCCCTTTTTTCTTGGTGCCGGAGTTGTCCATGGTGAAGACGTCGATATCCAGGGGAACATGTCCCATCGGCAGCGCCGACATCAACGCCTGCGACTTACGCAGGAATTCGGTGGCGCAAAAGTTCACAATGGTTCGAAATACCTCGGCCTGCTCTTCCATCCGCTGCCGCAAGGTCGGCTCGGAGGGAACCTCCTTCAGGCCCAGGGATTCCCGGAAAAAGCGATCCTGACGAAAGCCGCTGATCGCCTCGAAGTCACTCTTGCCGAGACACAGCAGACCGATGTAGCTCCGGATGACATCGGCATGGGCGATGGCCCCCTTCTTCAAGCGGGAAACGGCCCCCAGACGCGAGGTCAAACTGGTAAAACGATTCAGGCACAAACCGATGAGCGCCAGCCCGGAATGGGAGGTGTAAAACTCATCTTTGGACTTCTCAATGATCAAGCGTTTCATAGAATTCACCCGCCAAGTGAGTTTTCGACGGGCTGAATCTTAGCACAAGAAGTGAATAAAATCAGTATTTTATGCGCATTCGCAAGAACTTTTCTGATTATGATCTTACGGATTCAGGTTAATGATTCAGCAAGGGAATAAGGGGACAGTCACCAAATTGAGGTAAAGGAAAAGGAAAAAGTAGTTGGTGCCTGTCCCCTTATTATTTCCCCGGATGCTCAAAGGGCGCAAGTTCGACTACGCCTACGACGTTCGCGGCAATCAACGCTACCGCTACCTCTCGGCGGATCGGAGCAAATTCTGGGAATACACCTGGGACGGCGAAAATCGTCTGCGTCAGGCCGCGCTGACCCTCGGCGGCCAGGTGGTGCGCACTCTCAACTTCAAGTACGATCCCTTTGGTCGCCGCATTGAGAAACAGGTGAGCGACACCGCAAGCACCGTCACCACGACCTACGTCTACGACGGCGAGGACATCGTCTTCACCACCGTCAACGACGGCACCAACACCACGACCACCAACTACGTCCACGGACCCGGCATCGACGAACCGTTGGCGATGGTTGTAAACGGCCAAAGCTCCTACTACCACGCCGACGGCCTCGGCAGCATCGTCGCCCTGACCGATGCCGCCAAGAACGTCATCCAGCGGTATGGGTATGATTCCTTCGGGATGGTGACGGCGGAGAATCCGGAGTTTGGGAATTTCTATGCCTTCACCGGCCGGGAGTGGGATCGGGAGTTGGGGCTGTATTACTACCGAGCGCGGTATTATGACCCGATGGAGGGGCGGTTTATCTCAAGAGATCCGATTGGGTTTGCTGGGGGGGATGTGAATACGTATGGGTATGTGGGGAATAATCCGATTAACTACACGGACCCACTTGGATTGTTGTGGACAGGCAGTCTAGGGGTTAGTGGCACCTTGGGCGGACAAATATTCCCGACCCTTCCTGGTGTCTACGTTAGTGGCGGGATGAGTGTCGGATTATCATCGAGTGGACAATTATTTGTTCAATTTCAAGCAAACGGAATGACGGGTGCTGGTTATTTTGCAGGGATTGGAGGTTCTGCATCGGTTAGCCATTCGTGTGAAGATTTACCTGCATACAGTGTTGATAGATATGGCCACGTAGAAGGAAACGCTGGATGGGGTCCATCTGGTGGTTATTCTGTAGATACTAATAATGGGTCAATATCGGGGTCTAAGGGTTTGAAAGGAGGACTAGGTTTTGGTGTGATGCTTGGAGGCGGAGCGTCTCAAACTGCTATTTTTTCAACGCCTGCCTTGTGGTAACAAAGATGGATTATAAGAAAATCGAGTATTACTATTGGAGATTTTTTAATATTTTCATACGCCTTGTTGGTTTTTTATTTTTCATAATAGGTTGTATAGTTAGCGTGTGGAATTTTATTCAATTTATACGTTCTAAAACAACAACAACTTCTATGTCATCAGATGATATTATATTTCAATCGATAGCTATAATTGCCCCTCTAGTATTTGTGTTTTTAGGTTTCCTCATAATCAATTCGAAGGCTTATTTTCCAAAGCATATTGAGAAATGGGTGCGAGAGATGTCAAATGAATCACATAGTGAGAAGCCTTAACAGGTCGTTAAAAAACTTCCTTAACCTTCCGGTTCGCCTCCCCGGATGAGGTTTTTGAGAGCATTCAGCGGGTAAATTTCAGTCTTAGTTGCTGTTCCGGTCTTTGATTCTCGGGTTTTCGTCCTTTGTTTTTGACTCGTTGGCCCGTTTTTCGGCTCGTTGTTGGCAATCATGATTTCGCCCCCACCAATTCCCGTCATGGTGGGGGCGAAATCAAAGCAAAAAGATGAAAATCGGGCACACCCGTAGAAAGCCATTACCGTATCGGTTTAGGATGTGAGCATTCCCTGCTCCTCTCAATGATTATAGCCATTTAGGCAGGAGAATTTAGAAGGCCGATATTGTGACTCCTCTGTTTGTTGTCTGGCCTTACCCGCTCTTACAGCAGGTGGCCCCGACATGTCAATTTTGCTGTGAAAATGGGCAATAACCAGTTGCCCCCACCATGATGGGAATTGGTGGCGTTTTCTTGCAGGCTAACACTCGTCACTATTTCGAGTGGGTAACGATTCGACCCGTTATTTTACTGCGAGGCCTGAGATGAAAAAAAATAGAGATAATAAATGATATGGCCATTAAACACATGAAAAGGATGGCATATGCTCCCACCTAAACGCTGTCTGTATTCCCTGGGGCTGTTTTTCGTTTTTTTATTCACGACACCCTCTATCTCTGCCGCTGAATACCAGGTGAATCAACTGCCGTCCGCCGAGTGGCAAAACACAAAAGCAGATCGGCTACAACCGGAAGTTTCCGGGCTTTATCAATTCGATTATGGCGAAGATGCCACATTGACTTTTGATCTCCCTTGGGCGTTCCCCTTTTACGGCACAGATTACACAGAACTGACCGCTGACACCGACGGAAACATCTGGTTCTCCGCCCCAGGAGAAGGTCCCCACATTGCCGTCTTGAACACTGACCAGAGTTCCTATTATGCAGGAGGTGTGTTCATCGAACATAAAACCTTACCCGAACGTGTGGTTGTACAATGGCAAACCGAAACCGCAGAACATGCCGGGTACGGTCGGATCAACAACTATGAAGCTATTTTGTTCCCAAACGGAGACATTCATCTCAATTATTTGGCGATCCCCTATATCGATGGAACCATTCAGGGGAACAGGATCTGTGATGGGGTTGATTGCCTGTATTTGCCAACCGGGATGGTACTTTCCGGAGCTTCTTTTGCAATACGTAGTGAATTCACTAACGATGGGGATGGTGATGGCATAGCGACCGAGGCAGACAATTGTCCCGACATCTTCAATCCTGAACAGACAGATACCGATAGCGATGGCCTTGGAGATGCCTGTGATGCAGACGATGATAACGATGGGTTACCCGATATTTGGGAACTGAGTTACGGTCTCGATCCACTAAATGCAAATGATGCCATAGATGACTTTGACGATGACGGTCTGACCAATTTTCAAGAATTTTCATCCGGCCTTGACCCTTGGAATTCCGATAGTAATGGAGATGGCGTTCCTGATTGGAATGTTTATATCGGTGGCGTAATGGTGCCGATAATAGATGGGCTGTAAACCATTTAACTTAAAGGAGATAAAAATGAGAAAAAAAACCAACATTAGTCTTTCTACCAAAATAAGTTTTTTTCTGACCTTCTACTTAGCTCTAGTTTTCTCTGCGAGCGCTGGTGAAGTTGCGACAAATGCAACAGTAATAGCGGTCAATAATACCCTCTGGAACGAGGATGCATTCGAAATCCAAGTATCCGCCGAAAACAGTATCTGTCCCAGTGGGAACATTGGTTTCCCGATATGGTCCGCAGCTTCCCCCGAGACACATAAACGTGCTTATACCGCAGCATTAACGGCTTTAACCACAGGCATGAAAGTGACGGTTCATTCCTATCAGGAAACAGACGAATGCTGGACTGCCTCTTATATAAGAATTATAAAGTAATAGCCCATGCGGTTACCTCCCACCGGTTCGCCGAGGCCATGCGCCAGAAATCGGGCAGGGCTCAAGATGTTTTCAAGACAAAGCAGCCGCTCGCGGGAGACAAACCCGGGAGCGGCTGCTTTGTCTTGATCGATTGCCACCATGCGTGGGACTTCTATTTTTCTTGCGCCGGTCGATAAACCGGTACCGATCAGTCCAGCGCCACCAAAGCAGAATCGACGGGCCTGTAAACGGCGGGGGGGATTGATCGAATGTTTTGCGCGAATGCGAAATTTTTCCCGCTTTTCGAAATAGCGCATCAAACCCTTCACCAATCGCTTCGAACCTGGTAAAAACAACGGAAATTAGCTTACTTAAATGAGCCTTTCCAGGCCCGATGCGGTGTCGAATGCTGGCTCCACGCAAGAGGTTTTCGCAATTTCGCGAAAACCTCGTTTTACTGCTAACGCCGAATCCAGCCCTACAATAAGACTCAAATCACTGTAATTATTATTCATATTCAAAAAGACGCTCCTTGGCTAGGGCTCTGGCACAGGCTTTGCTAATTTTAACGAGCGTTACTCCTAAGAACGGTAAAAGCACCCGGAATCGTCGAGGGCCGGTTCCGGGTGCTTTTCCGCTTTTTTAACGCCTCGCGTTTATCATATGTAATATTTTATTCGCTTTTCATCGGGGACGACCCGTTTCCCCGATATTTATTGTCCCAGTTCACCGCCAGAGGAGAGACACCCCATGAGCACAACCACTACGCAAACCAGCAACACCCTCGCCCTGAACGACACCACCGCCAATCCCGCCCCGTTGGGACTCCTCGGCTTCGGCATGACCACGGTCCTGCTCAATCTGCACAACGCCGGCTTCTTCCCCCTCGATGCCATGATCCTCGGCATGGGGATTTTCTACGGCGGCCTCGGCCAGATCATCGTCGGCATCATGGAATGGAAAAAGAACAACACCTTTGGCGCTACCGCCTTCACTTCCTACGGACTCTTCTGGCTGACCCTGGTGGCGCTCATCATCCTGCCCCAGACCGGCTTCGGCAAAGCTCCCGACGCCGCGGCCATGACCGCCTATCTCACGATGTGGGGTCTCTTCACCGCCGTCCTCTTCATCGGTACCTTACGCCTCAACCGCGCCCTACAGTTCGTCTTCGGCTCGCTGACCATTCTCTTCTTCCTGCTCGCCATCGGTGACGCCACCGGCAACCACACCATTAAAACCATCGCCGGCTGGGAAGGGATCATCTGCGGCCTTTCCGCTATCTACACCGGCCTGGCCCAGGTTCTCAACGAAGTTTACGGCCGCACCGTCGCCCCCCTGGGTATGGTCAAAAAATAAGATCGACCCTGCATCGCCACAGCGGAAGGCTCCCTCGGGAGCCTTCTTTTTTTGCCCTGACGGAAAAAATAGAACAAAGTTTCTTAACCTGCCGCATAAATAATTTATACCATAAAGGATAACGACGATTCCTGCCTCGGCATAGACTTTGAGCTTGACATATTTTAGAACAGCGGTTAATTTTGAATCATATCGATCTGAACAAGGGGGGCGCCATGAACGCCAAAATCAGCCAGCATATGATTCTCCTCGGGCTTTGCGCCCTGATCTTCTACGCCGTCATGCTCGTCTCGGGAAAACTGCCCCTTGAGGTCATGCCCCAGTTCGTCGTCTCGGCCATCATCTTTATGAGTTCGGGGCACTTCATGCGCAAGGCCGCCCGCGCCACCGCCCGTGACGAGGACGAGGAAGAGGCCAAGGCGACGGCCAAACGCCTCGACCTCGATTGGCCTTGGCTGACGACCCTGCTCAACTGGAGCGCCGCCTTTCTCATTCTCGGCGTTATGGCCATCATCCTGATGAAACCGATGGGCCTGAGCTTTCAGGATGCCCTGCACCAGACCAAGAGTCAGGAACATCAGGTGCTGCACACCATCCCCTAGAAAACCCTTACACTAAAAAACTCTCCCTTCCTCCAGCCACCTCCGGGTGGCTTTTTTTTGTCAAAAATCTCGCCCCCTGCCGAAAAAATCCCCCTTGACAAAATCCAGGAGAAAGAACTAATGTCCATAAATGTCCAACGATAGACCATCATGTCACACATGGGGTACAAATGAACTTATCGGTAAAAGACGCGGCCCGACTGTTGAGCGTCTCGGAAAAGACCATTTACCGCTGGATCAAGCAGGACGTCGTGCCGGCTTACCGGGTGCATGAACAGTACCGCTTCAACCGCGCGGAATTGCTCGAATGGGCAACCTCTCGGCGGATGGGGGTCGCCGCCGAACTGCTCGACGAACCCGAGTCCGACGCCGCCCCCCTGCCCCTATTGAGTGAAGCCCTCGAAGCCGGGGGTATCTTCTACCGGGTAGAGGGGGACAATCGCGAACGGGTGCTGGCCGAGGTCGCCCAGCACCTGCGACTGCCCGAAGAAGTGGACCGGGCCCACCTGCAACAGGTTCTGCTCGCCCGAGAACGGATCGCCTCGACCGGCATCGGCGAGGGGATCGCCATCCCCCACCCACGCAATCCCGCCCTGCTGCATCTGACCCGATCGACCGTCACCCTCTGCTTTCTCGAACAGCCGGTGGACTTCGAGGCTCTTGATGGCTTGCCCGTGCGTTTTTTGCTGACCGTCATCGCCCCGACGCTGCGCAGTCATCTGCATCTTCTTTCGCAACTGGGCTTCGCCCTGAAAAATTCCCAGTTCAAGAAAATTCTTACCGAAGAGGGAAGCCGCGAGGAAATTCTCGCCGCGCTGCGCCAGGCGGAAACGGAGTTGGAGGCGAGTCGGCCATGAACCTGATCCTGCCGGCGCTTCTCACTTTGCTTTCCGGCGGACTCGCCGCCCTCTGCTGCGGGCGGCGCTCGGCACCTGCGGCCTTCTTCGGCATCTCCGCCACCCTGATCGCCGCCCTTCTCGGCCTGACGGCGGCGGGGCGCACTCTTCTCGAACAACGATCCCAGACCTTGAGTCTCCCCTGGCCGGTTCCCGGCGGCAGCTTCACCCTGACCCTCGATCCCCTGGCCGCCTTCTTTCTCGTCCCGATTCTTCTGCTCGCTCTGCTCTGCGCCATCTACGGTCATGGTTATCTCAAGGACCAGGCAGCAAACCGCCCCTTGGGCGCCGCCTGGTTTTTCTACACCCTCCTGATCGCCGCCATGATCCTGGTGGTGACCGCCGCCAACGCGGTTCTCTTCATCGCCGCTTGGGAGTGCATGTCCCTGACTTCCTTCTTTCTGGTCGCCTTCGACCACCGGAAAAAAGAGGTTCGCGAAGCCGCCTGGCTCTATCTGCTCTCGACCCATCTCGGCGCGGCGGCGCTCTTCGCCCTCTTCCTCTTCGCCTCATACTGGAGCGGTTCCCCCGAATTCAACGCCTTCACGGCCCTTGGGCAGCTGGCGCCCGGCCCCGCCGCCCTCCTCTTCCTGCTCGCGCTGGTCGGTTTCGGCTCGAAGGCGGGGCTCTTCCCTCTGCACGTCTGGCTGCCGGACGCCCATCCCGCCGCGCCCAGCCACGTTTCGGCGCTGATGTCCGGGGTCATGATCAAGACCGGCATCTACGGCATTCTGCGCATCGTCGGCTTCCTCCCCCCCGCCCCGGCCTGGTGGGGCGAGTTGCTGATGGTTCTGGGGATCGCCGGCGCCCTTATCGGCATCGCCTTGGCCGCGCTGCAGCAGGATATCAAGCGCTGCCTGGCCTATTCGACGGTGGAAAATATCGGCCTGATCTTTCTCGCCCTCGGTCTTTCCTGGTTCGCCGCCGCCCGCGACCTGCCGACGGTCGCCATGCTCGCCATGGCCGGCGGGCTGCTCCATCTCTGGAATCACGCCCTCTTTAAAAGCCTGATGTTTCTCGGCGCCGGCGCCCTTCTGCACAGCGCCGGGACGCGTAATCTCGACCGCATGGGGGGGATGCTCAAACGCATGCCGATGACCGGTGCCCTGCTCATCGGCGGCGCCCTGGCGATCTGCGCCCTCCCCCCTTTTAACGGTTTTGTCGGCGAATGGTTGATCTATCGGGGCCTGCTTCAGGCCGGAGCGGCCGGCACTGCCCTTTATGCCCTCGGGCCGCTGCTGCTGGTCGGTCTTCTCGCCCTGGTCGGCGGTTTGGCGCTGGCGGTCTTCACCCGTCTCATCGGCATCGCCCTGCTCGGCGCGCCGCGCAGCCCCGAAGCCGCTGCGGCCCACGAAGCGAGCCGCTGGATGCTTTGGCCCATGGCCCTGCTTCTCCCCCTCTGTCTGCTCGCCGGACTCTTCCCCGGCGCCTTGCTGCGCTTTATCGGCCCCCTGGCCGGGAAACTGCTGCGCCAACCCGAACTCTCCGCCTCCCTCCCCGGCCTGGCCGTGCTGCCGTTGGAGCGGGTCACCCTGACGGGGCTGCTGATTCTGGCGGCGCTTACCTTGATCCCCGGGATTCTGACGCGGCGCAAATCCCCCCGCCGCCCGACCTGGGGTTGCGGTTATCCCCTACCGACAGCGCGCATGTCCTATACCGCCACCGGCTACGGAGAGATGATCCAGACCCGGGCGATTCCCGCGCTGCTCCAGCCGGAACTGCACAAACCCGCGTCCCGCGAGCTCTTTCCAGCAGCCGCCGAACTCTCGCAACGCTCTCTTGATCCCTTCCTGCATCGCTGGTTCGCCCCCGGCTTCCAGGCCATCGCCGAACGTTTCAGCCAGTTGCGCTGGTTGCAGCAGGGGCGACTGCACATCTACCTGCTCTATATCTTTCTCACCTGCACCCTGCTGCTGGGGTGGATAGTCCTGGTCGAAAAGGGAATCCTATGATCATGACGGTCTTCATGGCGGGCACGTTGCTGCTGCTCTGCTCCGGTCTTCCGGGTCTCGTTTGGCGGGGCTGCGCCAACGGCGGGGAGCGTACGGCACTCGTGCTGCTCTTGGCCGGAGCCCTGTTGGGGACGGGAGGGACGGTCGCCGCTCTGAAACATCCGGCCGAGGCGAGCATCGCCCTCCCCTGGGCCGTACCGGGGGGCGCCTTCGCCCTGGCCATCGATCCGATCTCCGCCTGCTTCCTCTTTCCCGTCTTTTTGATCGGAGCCCTCGGCGCCATCTACGCCCTCGGCTACTGGCCCCATCGGACCAACCCCAAAACCGGCCGGCGCCTGCGCCTCTTCTACGGCCTCATCGCCGGTTCCCTGACGCTGGTGCTGACCGCCCGCAACGGCCTGCTCTTTCTCGCCGCCTGGGAAATCATGGCCCTGGCCGGATTCTTTCTCATCACCACAGAGGAGAAACACCTGGAAACCCGCCGCGCCGGCTTCATCTACCTGACCTGCGCCCACACCGGTACTCTCGCCCTTTTCGCCCTCTTCATTCTGCTCGAACAAGGCCTCGGCAGCTTCGCCTTCCCTGCCCCCTCCAGCCTCAACGCCAGCAGCGGGCTGGCCTCGGCGATCTTTCTTCTCGCCCTCTTCGGCTTCGGGGTCAAGGCGGGGCTGACGCCTCTGCACATCTGGCTGCCGGGCGCCCATGCCGCCGCCCCGAGTCACGTTTCCGCCTTCCTCTCCGGGGTCATGATCAAATCGGGGATTTACGGCCTGGTGCGCGTCAGCGGCTTTTTTGCCGCGCCGCCGGCCTGGTGGGGCTCGACCATCCTGATCCTGGGGGTGGTTTCCGGGGTCCTCGGCGTCGTCTTCGCCATCGCCCAGCACGACATCAAACGCCTGCTCGCCTATCACAGCGTAGAGAACATCGGCATCATCGCCATCGGCCTCGGTGCCGCGCTCCTCGGTAAAAGCTACGACCTGCCCCTCTTGACGATCCTCGGGCTGGCCGGCGCCCTGCTCCATGTGATCAACCACGGACTCTTCAAATCGCTGCTTTTTCTCGGGGCGGGAGCGATGATTCACGCCACCGGCACCCGGGAAATCGAGCACTACGGCGGGCTGCTGCGCCGCCTGCCGCTGACCGGCATCGCTTTTCTCGGCGGCGCCGTGGCGATCTGCGGCCTGCCGCCGTTGAACGGTTTCGTCAGCGAATGGCTGATCTACCTCGGCCTTTTCCAATCCCTGGGCGGTGAGACCCTGGGCCCGCACCTGAGCCTTTTCGCCATTCCCGCCCTGGCGCTGATCGGCGGACTGGCCCTGGCCTGCTTTGTCAAGGTCTTCGGCATCGCTTTTCTCGGGGCGCCCCGCACCCCCGCCGCCGCCCAGGCCCATGAGGCCCCCACGAGCATGCTTTGGCCCATGGGCGTACTTCTGGCCTGCTGCCTGTTAATCGGTCTCTGGCCCGGCGCGCTCTTCCCTCTGCTCGCCGCAGCGGCGTCCCTCTGGTCGGGAATGGCCGCGCCGACCACCCTGCTGGCGGCACAGGCTCCGGCCGCCGCTCTGAGCTGGAGCGCTTTCGGGCTGTTGCTGCTGCTCGCTGCGTCCGCCGGTGCGCTGCGCCTCGGCCTGCGCAAAGCTCCCCCGCGGACAGCGACCTGGGGCTGCGGTTATCCCCTGCCGACGGCGCGCATGCAATACACCGCCTCCTCCTTCGGCGCGCTGCTGGTCGACCTCTTTCGCTGGGGACTGCGCCCGGACCAGCACGGGGGGAAAGCCCGAGGGCTGCTCCCCGCCGCCACGGAATTTTCCTGCCACACCCCGGATACCATCCTCGACCGGGGGGTGATCCCCGTCTGTCGCGGGGCGATTCGCGTCTTTAGTCGACTGCGAGCGCTTATCCAGAACGGCAGCACCAGTTTTTATCTTCTTTATGTGGCCCTGGCCCTCTTCGGGCTCTTGACCCTGGCCACCTTGTCGCGAGGTTGAACATGATCGGCAAAGCCCTGTTGCACCTGCTGCTCCTTTTTCTTCTTTCCCCACTCTTGCTCGGGGTCATCGGTAAGACCAAGGCGCTCTTCGCCGGCCGCTGGGGGGCGCCCCTGCTGCAACCCTACTTCGACCTGTGGAAGCTGGCGCGCAAGGAGATGGTGCTGAGCGAAACGACCACCTGGGTCTTTCTCGCCGGGCCGCTGATCGGCTTCGCCGTGCCGCCCCTGGCCGCCCTCTTCATCCCCTTTGGCGCCCTCTCCGCACCAGTCTCCTTCAACGGCGACCTGATTCTCTTCGTCTACCTCTTCGGCCTGTCGCGCTTCTTCACCGCCAGCGCCGCCCTTGATACCGGCTCCAGCTTCGAGGGGATGGGGGCGGCCCGGGAAGTGACCTTTTCCTGTCTGGCCGAACCGACCCTGCTCTTCGTCCTCATCGTCCTGGCGCGCCTGGCCGGCGACCTCTCCCTGGGCGCCATGCTCGGCTCCACGCTGCACCTTTCCTGGCATCAGGCGGGCGCGGCCCTCGGCCTCGCTCTGGTCAGCCTCTTCGTGGTCCTGCTGGTGGAGAATTCGCGCATTCCCTTTGACGACCCCAACACCCATCTGGAACTGACCATGATCCACGAAGTCATGGTCCTCGACCACAGCGGCCCGGCCTTCGGCCTCATCCTCTACGGCGCGGCGATGAAGCTCTTTGTGCTCGGGGCGATCCTGGTGCGCATGGCCCTGCCCATGACCTACTCGAGCCCAGGGCTCAACCTGGCGATCTTCATCGCCGGCATGCTGGCTCTGGCGATCGTGATCGGCGTAGTCGAATCGATCATGGCCCGACTGCGCCTGATCCGCGTCCCCCAGGTTCTGGTCGGCACCACCTTGCTCTCGGCTTTCGCCATGGTGCTGTTGTTGAGACAGTAGGAGCAGTGACGAGTGACGAGTGATGAAAACCCTCCGTCCCGAATTCGAAGCCCAGAAACTCGTCACTAGTTACACGTCACTGATAAACTGGAGTAAAAACCATGCACGACCTTAACAACCTGCTGCTGTTGTCCGTTATCCTCTGCAACTTCTTCACCCTGGGCAGCAGCCGTCTTGGTGCCTGCATCCGTGTCGTCGCCCTGCAGGGAGCGATCATCTCGCTTCTGCCGGTGACGGTGCACGGCGCGACTGGGCACAGCCTGCTCCTCGGCGTCGGCGCCCTCGCCCTCAAGGGGATCTTTATCCCCTGGCTGCTCTTCCGTGCCATTCGCGAGGTCCGCATCCGGCGGGAGGTCGAACCGCTGATCGGCTACATCCCGACCCTGCTCATCGGCGCCCTGAGCACCTCGGCCGCCTTCATCTTCGCCGAGCACCTGCCGCTGATAGCGGAACACCGGGACAGCCTCTTCATCCCCACCGCCCTGGCCACGCTCTTTACCGGTTTTCTGCTGCTCAGCACCCGACGCAAGGCGATTACCCAGGTACTCGGCTACCTGATCTTCGAGAACGCCATCTTCATCCTCGGCGTGCTTCTCGCCGAAGCCATGCCGCTGATGGTCGAGGCGGGCGTGCTTCTCGACCTGTTGGTAGCGACCTTCGTCATGGGCATCGTTATCAACCAGATCAACCGGGAATTTTCTACCCTGAATACCGAACGCCTTTCCGCTCTGAAGGAATGACATGATTACCGCGCTGATCCTGTTACCGCTCGTCGCCGCCGTCGCCGCCGCCTTGCTTCCCCCCCTGCGCCTGGGCGGATGGCTGCTGCCCTTGGTCGCAGCCGCTCATTTCGCCCTGGCCCTGGCCACCCCTCTGTCTCCGGCCGGGACCGGCGAATGGCTGCTTCTCGACCCCCTGGGCCGCCTGGTGCTGATCGTGACCAGCCTGCTCTTTCTCCTCTGCTCCATCTATGCCGTGGCTTACCTGCGTTTTCACGAGCAGCAGCGGGACAACCGGGCGATGGTGCCGTGCCTGCTCTTCTTTCTCGGCACCCTCACTCTGGCCACCGTAGCCCATCATCTCGGTCTGCTCTGGGTGGCGGTGGAGACCACGACCCTGGCGAGCGCGCCCCTCATCTATTACAACCGCAACCGGCTCTCCATCGAGGCGACCTGGAAATACCTGCTGCTCGGTTCGGTCGGCATCGCCCTCGCCATGCTCGGCATTCTCTGCACCGCCTACGCCGTCCTCCATGTCGGCCAGCCGGTCAGCCTGCAATTCGATCAACTGCTCGCCACCGTCAGCAACTCCTCCCGCCCCTGGCTGCACACCGGTTTCGTTTTTCTGCTCGTCGGTTTCGGTACCAAGATGGGCCTGGCCCCCCTGCACAGCTGGAAACCGGATGCCTACGGCGAAGCGCCGGCCCTGGTCGGCGCCCTGCTCGCCGGCGGTCTGACCAGCGTCGCCTTCCTCGGCATCCTGCGCGGAGTGCAGCTCATGGCCGCCGCCGGCGATCTCGCCCTAGCCCGTCAATCCCTGATCATCATGGGCCTCCTTTCCCTGGCCCTGGCGGCGGTCTTTGTGGTCAAACAGCCGGACGTCAAGCGCATGCTCGCCTACTCCAGCGTCGAGCACATGGGGATTCTCGCCCTCGGCGTCGGCATCGGCGGACTGGCGACCTTCGGCGCCATGCTCCACCTGGTCAACAATTCCTTGACCAAGGGGGCGCTCTTCCTCTCCGTCGGGAATATCCAGCGCGCCTACGCCAGCAAACATCTCAGCGAAGTACGCGGCGCCCTGAGCCGGGTACCCTTGTCGGCGGGGATCTTCATCGCCGGCTTCCTCGCCATCACCGGCAGCCCCCCCTTCGGCCCCTTCATCAGCGAATTCACCATCCTCCGGGGGATCTTCGGCGAAGGGCACCCCTGGCTCGGCGGTGTCTTTCTGCTGCTGCTGGCCATCGTCTTCATCGGCATGGGCGGCACGGTGCTGATGGCAACCCAGGGGGAGGTCCCCGCCGACACCCCCCCTTCCGAGCATCGGGATTCGGTTATGCTCGCCGGCCCGCCGCTGATATTGCTGGCCCTGGTTCTGGTCCTCGGCCTCTATCTGCCCGAGCCTTTGCGTGTCGGTCTCGAGCAGGCCGCCGCCCTGCTGGAGGCGAAACCATGATACCCAACGGCTGCCTGACCTTCCGCCCCGGTGAAACCCTGAAAATCGCCGATATTCCGTCCCTGCCCTATGCCGACTACGCCCAGGCGCTGCTCGATCTGGTCGCGGCCGACGGCCGGGTCTCCGCCTGCTTCGCCGATGCCGCGGACGGCTCCGCGAAGCTCGATCTCTACGCCCTGATCGCCCGAGATCGGCAGGGAGATCTGGCTCTGCTCAAGACCGCCATCGGCGAGAGCTTCCCGTCCCTGACCCCGGATTGCCCACAACTGCATCTCTTCGAACGGGAGATCGCCGAGCAGTACGGTGTCGTCGCCGAAGGCCATCCCTGGTTCAAGCCGGTGCGCTTTCATCAGACATGGCGTCGGGGGAAGGATGCCTGGAACCGTCCCAGCGACCGCCGCCCCCTCGTCGGGGAGATGGATTTCTACCGGATCGACGGGGACGAGGTGCATGAGGTCGCGGTCGGGCCGGTCCATGCCGGGGTCATCGAACCGGGGCATTTCCGCTTCCAATGTCACGGCGAAGAAGTCATGCATCTGGAAATTTCCCTCGGCTATCAGCATCGCGGGATCGAACGCCTGCTCGTCGGCGGCCCGCACAAGTCGACCCCCTTTCAGATGGAGACCGCCGCCGGCGACACCAGCACCGGCCACATGACCGCCTACTCTCAGGTCATCGAAGCCCTCGCCGGGGCCGAGGTGCCACCCCGTGGGGAAGCGCTGCGCACCGTGGGCCAAGAATTCGAACGGCTGGCCAATCACGTCGGCGATCTCGGCGCCATCGCCGGAGATGTCGGCTTTCTGCCCACCTCCGCCTATTGCGGCCGCCTGCGCGGGGACTATCTCAACTTCAGTTCCGAACTCTGCGGTAACCGTTTCAGCCGCGGCCTGGTCCGCCCCGGCGGCACCCTGATCGACTGCGGCCGGGAGTTGGCCGACCTTATCCTGAAAAGGCTGGAGTCGGTGGAATACAATACCCGGGGAGCGATCGAGCTGATGTTCGACACCCCTTCAGTCCTCGGGCGCATGGAAGGGGTCGGCCTCGTTTCCCTGGAGGCCGCCGAGCAGCTCGGCCTGGTCGGCGGCGCGGCCCGCGCCTGCGGCCTGCGCCGGGACATCCGCCTGACCCACCCGAGCGGCGCCTGGCGCGGCCACTTCGACACCATCCCCCAGGAGACGGACGGCGACGTCAACGCCCGCGCCCAGATCCGCCGCCGCGAGCTCTACACCGCCCTGAGTTGGGTCAAGAAGCAGCTGAAAAAGCTTCCCGAAGGTCCGCACCTCATTCCGCCGGGGAAACCGGGCGCGAATCTCTTCACCGCCGCTCTGGTGGAAGGCTGGCGCGGAGAACTGGTGCATGTGGCCCTGACCGACGACCAGGGGCGTTTCCGCCGCTACAAGATCGTCGACCCCTCCTTCCACAACTGGAGCGGGCTGGCTATGGCCCTGCGCAACGAGCAGATTTCCGACTTTCCCCTGTGCAACAAAAGCTTCAATCTCTCCTATTGCGGATTCGATCTGTAGGGAGTCAAAAGGATCGCGCCATGCTGAAAATCATCCGTGAACGCTGGCGGCAAGGCTACCGCACCGGTAAATTTCCCAAGGTCGAGCCGGTGCTGGCGGAACGCTTTCGCGGCCTGCCGCGTCTCCCCGAAACGGCCTGCCCCAAGGATTGCCGCGCCTGCACCGAGGTCTGCCCCACCGACGCCCTCAGCCTCGGAGAGGGTCGACCGGTCATCGACCTCGGGCGCTGCCTTTTCTGCGGCGACTGCGCCCGTGCCTGCCCCGCAGAAAGGTTGTGCCTGACCGGCAACTACCATCTCGCCGCCTCCCGCCGCGAGGACCTGCGGCAAAAAGAGAACGAGGCGCCGCAAGTCGCCGCCCTCAACGCCCGCATGCAAAGCCTTTTCGGCCGTTCCTTGAAATTGCGCCAGGTCTCCGCTGGTGGCTGTAACGCCTGCGAGGCCGACCTCAACGTCCTCGGCACCCTGGTCTTTGATCTTGGGCGTTTCGGCATCCAGTTCGTCGCCTCTCCCCGTCACGCCGACGGCCTGCTGGTGACCGGCCCGGTCACGGAAAACATGAAGGGCGCACTGCTCGACACCTACGCCGCCGTCGCCGAGCCGAAACTGGTTATCGCCGCCGGCGCCTGCGCGATCAGCGGCGGCCCCTTCATCGGCAGCCCGGAAATCCACCACGGCATCGGCGATCTGCTCCCCGTCGATCTCTACATTCCCGGGTGCCCCCCTCATCCCTATACCAGCCTCGACGGCATGTTGCGCCTGCTCGGCCGCCTGAAGTAGGCGGACCGACGGCGGGGTTGACCGTATTCGGTTTTTCATATATATTGCCATGGCACTTTTGCGAAGGAGAACGCCATGCCCATTTATGAATATGCCTGCCCGGCCTGTGGCCACCGTTTCGAGAAAATCCAACGTCAGCGTAGCGCCGAGCAGCCCTGCCCGAAATGTGGCGCCGCTGGCCAACCCGCCGTTTCCCGCCCGGCGGCCACCTCCGCCAACTGCGGCAGCGGCGGCTTCACCTGAGCCTGATCCGGTGGTGGCGTGTCCACCACGAACTGCTTCAATCCCCGCCTGTAACCGGGTTGTCGCCCCCGAATCAAGATCAGGGGCGGCAACCCGATCCTCACGCGATCCTGACAATCTTATTGACTCCCTAACCGAATCATGATAAAAATAGTCTCAAGAATGGACGTGGATGATTTTTATGTCCAAGGATGTCCAGAGCGCTGACACAATTTCGTTGCCAAGCGTTGTCTTTCCCCACTCTTTCGACCTTCTTGGTTGGATCTGCGCTATGTTCACGGCCCTGCCGGGCCAAATCGACATCCCCCATTCACAACACATCGAAGCTTCACGCCCTCCCTTGTATCGGAGGGCTTTTGCCTGTCAGGGCAAAGTTCACCTCGAACCAGTTTTCGAAGGGACATTAAAAAATGCGCAAAACCGGATTTCTGATCATCGCTCTGGTTATTCTCGCCAACCTCGCCGCCTGGACCCTGCTCAACCGCCCGGCGACGGCTCCCGACTGGACCGCACCCTACAACGGCCTCTCCTTCAGCCCCCTCCGTGAAGGCCAGGACGCTATGAAAGACGAGCTGCCCAGCGCCGCGGAGATCGATCAGGACCTCGCCTTGGTCCAGGATAAAACCCTGCGCGTGCGGACCTATTCCTCCCTCGACACCCTCGGGCAGATTCCCGAAATGGCTCAGGCCCGTGGGCTGAAGGTCACCGCCGGCGCCTGGCTCGACCAGGATGAAGCCAACAACCGCGCGGAGATCGAGCACCTGGTCGCCAACGCCAACCGCTGGGCGAGCATCGAGCGGGTCATCGTCGGCAACGAGGCGGTGCTACGCGGCGACCTGACCGTCGCCCAGCTCAGCGCCTATATCGACCAGGTCCGTAAATCGACCCGGGTGCCGGTCGGCAGCGCCGAGCCGCCCCACGTCTGGCTCGAGCATCCGGAACTGGCCGCCGCCGTCGACTTCATCGCCGTACATATCCTCCCCTACTGGGAAGGGGTAACCGCCGAAGAAGCACCCCAATGGGCCCTCAGCCGTTACCAGGAAGTGGTCGCCGCCTTCCCCGACAAGCCGGTGGTGATCGGCGAGGTCGGCTGGCCGAGCGCCGGCAGCCGCTTCATGGGCGCCAAGGCGTCGCTGGTTAATCAGTCTGTCTTTATCCGCGAATTCTTGCACCTGGCCCAGCAGCACCAGATCGACTACTTCCTCATGGAAGCCTTCGACCAGCCCTGGAAGAAGGCCCTGGAAGGCGCCGTCGGCGCTCACTGGGGGATTTTCGACGCCGAGCGCCAGGCCAAGTTCCCCCTGACCGGCGACATCTCTGCCGTTCCCCATTGGCCCTGGCAAGCCGGCCTGGCCACGGTGCTGGCGCTGGTGCCGATGGTCCTCTTCCTGCGCCACTGGGATAACCTCAAGCGCCGCGGCCAGCTCTTCTTCGCCGCCCTTATCCAGCTGACCGCCTCGCTCTTCGCCTGGACGGCGCTGCTTCCCCTGGCCGTCGAAATGAGCACGGTCGGGACGATCGTCTGGGGCCTGCTGCTGCCGGCCCAGCTCGGCCTGCTGCTGGTGATTCTGACCAACGGCCTGGAAATGACCGAGATGCTCTGGGTCAAGCGCTGGAAGCGTTATTTCGCGCCGCAGAATCCGGAACGGGACCGGGAATTCCCCATGGCCTCGATCCATCTGGCTATCCACAACGAGCCGCCGGAACTGGTCTTCAAGACCCTCGACGGTCTCGCCGCCCTCGACTATCCCAATTTCGAGGTGCTGGTCATCGACAACAACACCGTCAACGAAGAAGTTTGGAAGCCGGTGGAGGAATACTGCGCCCGTCTCGGCAAACACTTCCGCTTCTTCCATCTGCCGAAATGGCCGGGCTACAAAGCTGGGGCGCTCAACTTCGCCCTTGGTGAGACCCATCCCGACGCCCAGGTGGTCGGGGTCATCGACGCCGACTACATCGTCAGCCCCGACTGGCTGCGCGCCCTCGTCCCCTACTTCGACAAGCCCGAAGTCGGCTTTGTCCAGGCACCCCAGGACAACCGCGAATGGCGGGGAGATATCTTCCAGACCATGATCAACTGGGAGTACAACGGCTTCTTCCAGATCGGCATGGTCCATCGCAACGAGCGCAACGCCATCATCCAGCACGGCACCATGACCCTGATGCGGCGCGATGCCCTGGAGCAGGTCGGCAAATGGAGCGAATGGTGTATCTGTGAAGATGCCGAACTCGGCCTGCGGCTGTTCAAGGCCGGTTACGAGTCGGTCTATGTCAACCATAACTTCGGCGAGGGGATCACTCCGACCAGCTTCGCCGGCTACAAAGGCCAGCGCTGGCGCTGGACCTACGGCGCGGTGCAGATCCTGCGCGGCCACTGGCGTTCGCTCCTCCCCTGGACCAAGTCGAACCTCACCGCCGGGCAGAAGTTCCACTTCGTCACCGGTTGGATGCCCTGGTTCACCGACGCCCTGCATCTGCTCTTCACCCTGGCCGGCGTCGCTTGGACCATCGGCATTCTGCTGCGCCCCCAGGATTTCGAAGTCCCCTTGGCGGTCTTTTTGGTGCCGACCCTGGGCCTGTTTCTGTTCAAGGTCGCCCACGCCCTGATTCTCTACCGGGCGCGGGTCAAGTGCAGCTTCCTCCAGAGCCTGGCTGCCTCCGTCGCCGGCATGGGCCTGACCCACACCATCGCCCGGGCGATTTTCACCGGGCTGTTGCAGCCGAGCCACCCCTTCCTGCGCACCCCCAAGGGGGAGGGACGCCAGGCGCTGCTCAAAGGCGTCATCATGGCTTGGGAAGAGACCCAGATTTTCCTGCTGCTGGTCGTTTCGGCGATCGCCAGCTTCTGGTTCTTTGGCCCCCACAACCCCGAAGGAACCCTCTGGGGCGTGCTCCTGCTGGTCCAGTCGATTCCCTACGGCGCCGCCCTGGCGACCTCCATGGCCAGTTGCATGCCCCGCCTGGATCTGGTCTTGCCGAAACTGGCCGCCATGCCCCGGCTGCTCACCGCTCGTGCCCGGCGTAATCCGCTGGGTTGATTAAAAGCACCGATAGGCGTATAAAAGAAAAGGCGAAACCTAAGGGTTTCGCCTTTTCCCGTTCTGACTGACCGCGCGGGTGTCGACTCATAAGGAAAGGACGTGCACATGAAAGGGAACGACCTGCTCAAGCTGCTGGCGTTGCTCGCCCTGGTCGCCGCCATCGCATTTGGCGCCTACTGGTGGAGCCGCTCCCAGGGGGATTCGGCGCAGAAATATTCCCACCCCATCACCCGCGAAGGAAGCAAGTGGTAAAGGGAAGGATTCAAGCACTCTCCAGCGCCGCGAGAGCGACGACGGCATAGCGGGCCAGCTTTCCGGTCGCAACCAACAGCACAAAGGACCACAGCCTGACCCGCAGGATGCCGCCGACCAGACACAGAGGATCGCCCACCACCGGCAGCCAGGAGGCAAGCAGAGACCAGCGTCCGTAGCGGGCGTAGAAACCCTCGGCCCGTGCCCGGGCAGCGGCGTCGATGCGCAACACCCGTTCAACGAGGAAGGGACCGCCCCAAAGGCCGATGCCATAGGTGGTGAGCGCCCCCAGGGTGTTGCCCAGGGTCGCCGTCAGTACCGAAGCGACCGGATCGAAGCCATTGAGTACCAGCACCACCAACAGCCATTCCGAACCGAGGGGAAGCAGAGTCGAGGCGAGAAAAGCGACCAGAAACAACGCGGGATAGCCGTGCGCGATCAGCAGCTCATCCATAGGGATGGCGAATCCTTCCGACAGTGACCAGAACGCAGTGAACTTGAACGAAGAAAAGGGCCGCGTCCAAAAACGCGGCCCTTTTGATTTTTGCTATCAGCCGCGCGCGGCGCCGGCTGGACGTCGACCGGAACTATTGCGCCGGTTGGGCGCGGCCTTGCCCGCCGGGCGGGGAGTTGGGGCGGCCGGAGCCTTACTCTTGGCCTTGGGCCGGGAAGGCTGACGCGGGGGACGGGCGAACTCCCGATCCTTGACCGGGGCCGGGACCGCATAATCGAAACCGACGAGTTTGCGCTGCTCCAGGGGCTTGCCGAGCACCCGCTCGATGGCCCGCACCATGACGGCATCTTCCGTCGTCACCAGGGTAAAGGCATCGCCGGAACGAGCGGCGCGGCCGGTGCGGCCGATGCGGTGCACGTAAGCCTCGGTGGTGTCGGGGATATCGTAGTTGATGACGTGGGAAACCTGGCTCACGTCGATTCCCCGGGCGGCGATGTCGGTCGCCACCAGTACCTGAAAGGTGCCGTCGCGGAAACCGTCAAGGGCCTCCTGGCGCCGGTTCTGGGAGAGATTCCCCTGCAGGGAGGCGGCCCGGTGGCCGGCCTTGCTCAGCTGTTCGCCGAGGCGCTTGGCGCGATGCTTGGTGCGGGTGAAGATCAGCACCGAGCCGGTATCGGTGTGCCGCAGCAATTCGAGTAGGAGCGGCGTCTTGAGATGCTGCGCCACCGGATAGAGGGCGTGGCTGACGGTCACCGCCGGGGCGGTGGTGCCGACCTGAACCGTCACCGGATCCCTCAGCACATCCTGCGCCAGGCCGCGAATCTCGTCAGGCATGGTCGCGGAAAAGAGCAGGGTCTGCCGCTGGGCGGGCAAGCGCTTGAGGATCTTGCGGATCGCCGGAAAGAAACCCATGTCGAACATCTGGTCCGCTTCGTCGAGGACCAGCACCTCGAGATGGGAGAGATCAATCGTCCCCTGATCGAGGTGATCCTGCAAACGGCCGGGGCAGGCGACGACGATTTCGACCCCTTTTTTCAGCTTGGCAAACTGCGGATTGATGCCGACGCCGCCGTAGATGGTCATGCCGCGCAGACCGGTGCGGGCGCCGAGGGTGGTGATGTTTTCGTGAATCTGCTCGGCCAGTTCGCGGGTCGGGGCGATGACCAGCGCCCGCACCCGGCCGCGCTCCCCGGCAAGGAGCCGGTGGAGGATGGGCAGGGCGAAGGCGGCGGTTTTACCGGTGCCGGTCTGGGCCAGACCCATAACGTCACGTCCGGCCATGACTGCCGGAATGGCCTGGGCCTGAATGGGGGTGGGCGTCAGGTAACCGGCGGCGGTGATGCCTTCGGCGACCTGGGGATGAAAGGCGAATGTGCTGAAATCCATGTATGTCCTTCTGTCTTCCATGCGTTCCAAAAAAACAAAAACCCCGGAGGAATTCCAGGGTTTACGAGCTTTTCGTTGTCATCCGGGAACTGCGTTTGATATGGTGAAGAGTAGCAGCGAATGCCCGACAATGTCAAGCTTATCCCGTAAATTCCCGCTTTTAGCCGACTCGGGAGGATAAATTCATGACGGATTTCAGCGGCAGGACCATTCTTGTCACCGGCGGTGCCCAGGGGATCGGCCAGGGGATCGTGCGCTATCTACTTTCCCACGGAGCTAACGTGGTCGCCGCCGATATCGATGGCGAGGCCTGCGCCTTCCTCGAAAGAGAACTGGCGTCACCGCGCCTGCTGACGGTGGTCGCCGACGTCGCCGACGAAATCGCGGTGCGCCGCTGCCTCGAAGAGGTCCACCGACGCTTCGGCAGCCTTTCCGGACTGGTCAACAACGCCGCCCTCGCCCATGCCCATTCCGGCCCCCTCGAAGCGTTGTCCCTCGAAGACTGGAACCGGGTGTTGGCGGTCAACCTGACCGGCGCCTTCCTCGTCACCCGTGAGGCCCTGCCCCTGTTGCGCGCCGTCGGCGACGGGGCCGTGGTCAACATCGCCTCGACCCGCGCCCTGCAATCGGAAGCGGAGTGCGAAGCCTACGCCGCGAGCAAGGGCGGACTCGTCGCCCTGACCCACGCGATGGCCCTGAGTCTCGGCCCCGAAGTGCGGGTCAACGCCATCTCGCCGGGCTGGATCGAAACCGGCGAGATGCAAAAGCCCTCGGCCCGTCACCCGGTCAACCACAGCGACGCCGACCGCGCCCAGCATCCCGTCGGCCGGGTCGGCCTGCCCGAGGACATCGCCGCTCTCGCCGCCTTTCTCCTCGGCCCCGAAGCGGGCTTCATCACCGGCCAGAACTTTGTCGTTGACGGCGGCATGACCCGCAAGATGATCTACGCCGAGTAAGACCTCCGCCCCATCCTGCCGCGCAATGCGTCGCACTCGGCATGCAGGTCCGCCAGGCGCCGCGCCCATTCCCGCTCGTCCCGTCCCGCCGCGGGCTCCGTCGCGACCGTCCCCGTCCGCGACGGCAGCCACTCCAGCAACCAGCTTTTCGCCACTTTTCCCACCGGCTCCACCATTTTCCAGACTTCCATGCCTTTGATCTCCTTCCTTCGAGTTCGGTCGAAGACTATACCCGCACCTTTAATGCCTGGTCAGAGAAACGTTAGAAATTGATGGGAAGGACAGGCAAATCCCCGGGATGAACGACGAAAATCTCGCATCACCCTAACTCCCCGCAAACAGTCCCGGCCTAGATTACCGTCTCAAATACCTAGCGACGAAAGGAGAATCCACCATGAACAATGCAACCGCCGAGAACCTTTTCGCCCTCGAAGAGAGTTGCCCATTCTTCGCCCTCTCCCCGGGTGAGGGCAAACCGAGCTGCGCCACCAGCCCCCGGGCCTCATTGCAACTCTGCTACTGCGAAACGGAAGACTACGACAGCTGCCCGCTCTTTCTCGGGCGCCTTCTGCGCAACAGCCGCCCCAAGTTTCGCGGCGCCCTCGACCTCGTGCACAAGTAGGCAAAACACCCTATTGGCTTGCTCTCATCCCCCCCGCCTGTGCTAGTATGGCCGATAACTAATCCGGTCAACAGCACGGGAGATCCTCCATGAAAAAATCCATCCTTCTTCCCGCCGCCCTGTTCGTCGCCCTGCTCGGGGCGATCTTTCTTTTCTTCGCTCCCCGCAAACCCCAGCCGGGAACCGCGGTCGTCGCGCCCGTCACGGCGCCGGCCGCGGAACCCGCCGCCGCCGAACCCCAGTACCCTCTGACCCCGCCTCCGGAAGCCGCGACGGAACAACCGACGAAACCCTCTGCCGACGAAACTGCCCCGCCCCAGGTCGCCGCCACCGAGGATTCGGAAGTCGTCATGGCCCGCCTGCTCGCGCTGCTGCGGGGGCAGGCGCGAAGTGGCGAACTGCTCATCCTCGACCACTTCATCCCGCGCTTCGTCGTCACCGTCGACAACCTCGCCGGCAAGGATCTGTCGCGCAAGCAACTGCCGGTCAAGGGCGCATCCGGCCCCTTCCTGGTCCACAACAGCGCCGAGGGGGAAGGGATCCATCCCGACAACGCCCGCCGCTACAGCGCCTTCGTGGCCCTCGCCGAAGCCCTCGACAGCCGCGAACTGGTCGATCTCTACGTCCGCCTCTATCCCGAATTTCAAAAAGCCTATGAGAATCTCGGCCAGCCCAAGGCCTATTTCAACGACCGCCTGATCGCCGTCATCGATCACCTGCTGGCGACGCCGGAACCGACGGAACCGATTCGTCTCCACCGCCCCAAAATCCTCTACCAGTTCGCCGACCCCGATCTGGAAGAACGCGGCGCCGGACAGAAAATCCTGCTGCGTGTCGGCGCCGACAATCGCGCGCGACTTAAGGCCAAGCTGCAAAGCCTGCGCGCCGAACTGCTGACCCGGGTCATCGCCCCGGCCGTGGAGAAAACGGAACCATGAAAATGAACAACGAAGCGCACGGCTACGACTTTCACTGGGACGATCTGGGTGATCCGAAAACCGGCCGACCCCACCTCGGCGACAGCGTCTCCCTCGCCGTCTACCGGCTTATGGTCTTTACCTTCAAGGACACCCTCTCCAAGGAGTATGGCCTCGAAAAGACCAAAGATCTCTTCGTCAAGGCCGGGCATCTTGCCGGGCGCCAGTTCTGCCGCAACCTGCTCGACAAAAGCCTCGATCTCGACGGCTTCATCGCCGCCCTCAAGCAGAAACTTATCGAAATGAAGATTGGCATTCTGCGCATCGAACAGGCCGACCGCGAGCGCCTGACCTTCACCCTCACCGTCTCCGAGGACCTCGACTGTTCCGGTCTGCCGGTGCTCGGCGATACCATCTGCGATTACGATGAAGGCTTCATCGCCGGGATTTTCGAGGAATACGTCGGCCGTCCCTTCACCGCCCGGGAGGTCGACTGCTGGGCCACCGGCGACCGCACCTGCCGCTTCGCGGTCGAGGCGCTCTGATGGAAAACCAGGCCCTGGCGATGCTGCGCCGCCTCGACGAGACCCTGACCCGCGCCCTGAGCAAAGGGCTGCCCCGGGAAGGTCTGTACGGAACCTTCGCGGTCGATGCCCCGGAAGATCCGGAACTGGCCGGCATCGGCGAACGCCTGGCCCGCTTCCTGGCCATGCTCGACGAGGCCCAGCGCTACGCCGTCCGCCTGGCCGACGGCGATCTCTCGGCGACGACCGCCCGCGACAACATCCTGGCCATGCCCCTGAAGGCATTGCAGGCCGACCTCAAGCACCTCCTCTGGCAGACCGAACAAGTCGCCGCCGGGGATCTCAATCAGCAGGTTCATTTCCTCGGCGACTTCTCCGCTGCCTTCAACGGCATGATCCTCGCTTTACGGGAAAAACGACGCCTCGAAGAGCAGCTGCACACGGTCAACCAGATTCTCGAAAAACAGGCCTCCACCGACGTCCTCACCGGCCTCTTCAACCGGCTCAAACTCGGCAGCCTGCTCGACGCCGAAATTACCCGGGCGCAGCGCTACGCCACTCCCCTCGCCGTCATCCTCCTCGACATCGACCACTTCAAACGGATCAACGACACCCGCGGCCATCAGGTCGGCGACGACGTCCTGCGCGAGCTGGCCCAGCGCCTGGCCTCCAGCCTGCGCGCCTGCGACGCCGTCGCCCGCTGGGGCGGCGAGGAATTCCTCGTCATGCTCCCCAACTCCCCCCTTGCGGCCGGACGCGAGTGTGCGGAAAAACTGCGCGCCGCCGTCGCCGACTGTCCCTTTGCCGCCATGCCCCGAGTCACCGCCAGCTTCGGCGTCGCCGAACTGGAAAAAGGCGAACCGCGCGACACCCTGATCAACCGTGCCGACCAGGCCCTCTACCGGGCCAAGGACAAGGGCCGTAACCGCGTCGAATGCGCCTAACCCAAGGTTGTCTTTCGCGGATAAATATGCTACCTTCGCTCATCTTCCCCGCATGGGAGCAGGAAGTAGTCTGGTGACGCTCCCGGTCTTCAAAACCGGTGGGGGGCGTATCCCGTCCCTGGTGAGTTCGATTCTCATTTGCTCCCGCCAAACAATAAAAACAGGCAGTTATGCGCGACACGCATAGCTGCCTGTTTTTATTTCTGCCACCGGAAAAACAAACCGAGTAAAAGCGCGGCTGCCCTCAGATTTGTTATCGCCGGCAACTGTTTGCGGAAAAGGCCTGAGCGCGGGACGACCGCACATAGGCAAGGGCGTCATCAAGGGGGAGCGGGGGTGCGTAGAGATAGCCCTGAGCGGTTCGGCAGCCTGCATTCAGCAGGTAGTCGTTCTGGAACTGGGTTTCTACCCCTTCGGCGATGAAATTAAGGCGCAACCCCCTGGCGATGGATAAGATAGCGTCAATAATGGTCGTGTCGGTGCTGCTTTCAGAAAGGTTGGTCACAAAACTCCGGTCGATTTTGACGGTGTGCAACGGCAGAGTATGCAGATAGCTCAGGGATGAATAGCCCTTGCCAAAATCATCCACGGCAATGGTGACCCCGGCCTCGGCCAACCGTGTGAGGGCTTGCATGGACGTATTCATGTCCTGGATGAGACTGTTTTCGGTAATTTCGATTTCGAGAAAAGAACTATCGAGACGATGTTCGCGAATGGTGTCAAAAAGGCCTTGGGTAAAACCTTCCATTCCCAGTTGTTGTGGTGAAACGTTCATAGCGATGCGCAGATCTTCATAACCACGCTTTTTGAACTCGAGCGCATCCCGGCAAATTTGACGGATGACCCAAGTGCCAAGGCGACAGACGAGTCTGGATTGTTCGACGACCGGCATGAATTCGGCAGGAAGCAAAAAACCCCGCCGTGGATGCGCCCAGCGGATCAGGGCTTCAAGAGAGCGAACGCGGCCGCTTTGCAGGTCGATCTGGGGTTGGTAATAGAGGCGAAGTTCGTCATTGGCCAACGCCCGATGGATGCCGTTTTCAATCTCCATGTGATAACAGGGGCTGGAGTCCATTTCCGGCAGATAGCAGTAAAAGCCGTTCCGCCCCCGTTCCTTGACCTGATACATGGCGGAATCGGCATGTCTTAACAGAAGCTGCATGGTTTCGCCATGATCCGGATAGACGGCGCAGCCCGCACTGAAGCTGACCCGGATCTCATGCCCTTGCACCTGAAAGGGCTCGTCGAACAGGGATTGGATTTTGTACCAGATGGTTCTGGCATCTCTGACGTGTTTGATGTGCGGCAAGAGCAGATTGAATTCGTCGCCGCTGATGCGCGCCAGCGTGTCACAGTCGCGCAGGCAGCTCTTGACCCGGGAGGCGACGTTTTGCAACAGTTCATCGCCGACCGGATGCCCATAGCTGTCGTTGATGAGCTTGAACCGGTCAAGATCCAGATACATTACCGCCAGCTTTTGATCAAGACGGCGAGCCTGACGGAGAGCCACCTGCAACCGGTCATGGAAGAGATTCCGGTTCGGCAATTTGGTCAGCTGATCATGGTTGAGATGGTAATTGCGTAGAGTTTCCGCCTGTTTTCGTTCACTGATATCGCGGATAATGCCATAGATCCCCATTATTGGCTTGGGGTCCGGCAGCTCAACGGGCAGAGCCCAGACTTCAACGTCCCGGGGAACCGTTCCGCTTGGAGTACGCAAACGCAGTTCGACGGGGGACTCGGCATGTTCTCCCTTTTTGAGCTTTTGCAGGAAAAGAGCGGCCCCGGGTTGGTCTTCTTCAAAGATGAAATCAAAGAAGGGCGCACCCATCAGCTCTTGGATGTCCAGGCCGAAATAGTGTTTAGCGCGCTCATTGACAAAGATCAACCGGCCCTGATCGTCGAGCATGAAAATCAGGTCGGGAGAGTGGTTGATAAGGTAACGGTGAAGCACCTCGCTGCATTGAATGTGTTTTTGAACACGCAGGTAGTGCTTTTGCCGGCGCCAATTATCCAAGGTGCGCGCCACGGTCTCTAGTAGAACTTCCGGGGCACAGCCCTTGGCAAGAAAATCCTTGGCCCCGTTACGCAGAGCCCTTGTCGCCTGTTCAAAGGTGGATTCCCCACTGTAAATGATCACATTGGTATCGATATCTTGGGAAACGATTTCATCCAATATCTTTTGTCCGGAGATGTCGGGAAGGTTCAGATCCAGAAGAACCAGACTGAAGTCGTGTTCGGCCAGAAGGGTGAGAGCCTCACGACCGGTCGCGGCACATTCCACCTGGTATCCGGCTAGCGAAAGGATCTCATTGACCGTATCACGCAATCGCGGTTCATCATCGACTACCAGAATCGGCAAATGATACGACGACGGCGGAAGGCAGTTGGCGATAAATCCCTCGCAAAATTCTTCTATGGCAGGGTTCTTGGCCAGACTGTCAGGCTCATACATGATGTTCCCCTCCATTTCCTGAAAAAATAACGACATTCCAACCTGACTCAAATCTTGATATTGCCGATCTGTGTCTGCAGCTGCTGGTGGACTCCCTTCAGATCCTGCTGATGAATGACGGTACCGGGCTGACACAAGGCCTCAAGCTTTTCCAGCTCGGTTTGGGCATGGGCGATTCTCCCGCGAAAATCTTCAAGCAAGGCATTGGTCTGGGCTGCCAATAAGGTCGCCTGATCTCCCTCACGCAGTTTGATCCGCACCGTCAGATCGGCGGTGTCGACCACTTTTTTCAGGTCCGCTTCTATTCGATAGAGAGCACCGGCGTAGCTTTTCGGGAAAAAGAGACTGGCGAGCACACCGCAGCCCAGGCTGACAACAAAAGACAAACCAACCACCGGGAGGAGCAAGTCGAGAAAATTTCTCGCCTTGATGTGGAACATTTTAAAGGAAGACTCGATCTCCTGGTTGGCGAGCTGGAAATAGACCGCGCTACTGATAAAAAGACAGACAAACAAAATGCTGCTGATGCCGAATATCATCCGGAACTGAATCTTCCGGTTTACGGATAAATTCAATAGTTTCCGCTTATAAGGTCGTTTGTCTTGCATCGTCAAACTCCAGGAAAGAGAAGATGTTCAACGGCAGCGCAATCCGGCTCAATCAAACATGGTGCTAAGTGAACTGTTTTTGTATTTGTAATGGCAGGCGACGCACAGTTTGGTCTTGACCGTTTCCCGTACCAGGTTTTTCGCGACGGAGCCGTGCGGCGCATGGCAGGTAACGCAGGTCAGCATCCCCTCAATGGTCGGGAGCTCCTTGGGGATATGAACATCTTTACCGCCGTAGAGACGAACCGGATGGGACGCCCCCAGCGTCGATTCCGGGTGACAGCCATAGCAGGAACCGATCGCCAGGTCTTCGCGGGACCGGAGCGGGGGATGCTTGGTTACCGCCTGAAGTTTCCCGTCCCGAAGCTTTTCATCTTCAAGGGAAATCCCTTCCAACGCCTGCAATTCAACCCACCCCCAGACCGGCGCGGTCGTTTGCCAAGAGATAAAAACGGTTTTCCCGTCGCGAAAGACCGCGGTATTTTTGACAAGGTCGCGTAGCGCCGGCGATTCTGCCGGCGAAATTTCGTGGGAACCGTCGTTTTTCGCCTCCCCCATTTCATCTGGAAGCAGACCCAGCCAGAGGCCGGCGTCATATTCTCCGGTCTTCCCATCGGGCTCCTGTTGGCTGAGAACGATGCGAAACCGGTACGCGGAATTCATGTTCAGAAAGGGGATGCTGATCACATGATCCAGCTGTGGGCCACCCTCGACCGAAAACTTCTGTAGTTTGCGCCAAAGGTTGTTTTGATTGACTGCGGTTCCGGTAATCGCACCTCGGGCCGTGCCATTGGAAGGCTCCGGCCAGACCGCGCCCTCGGCGAGATGACAGACTACGCACTGCTTTTCCCAGAACGGGCTGTGCATCTGCTTGTTCTTCATCCCTTCTTCATAAATCGTGACGTGACAGCGAATACATTCCTGACCGAGCAGGGCACTTGTCTGGTTGTTCAAAGCGGCAATCAGAACGTTGTCAAACGACAGCAGCCCGGCCCCTGCCGCCAGTAAAATGCCCCAATATTTCCAATTCATAGTCAACACTGCCTAGGTTTGTGAACACGTGTCAGGGGCGATGGCCTTCAGTCTTCCAGGATGTTGAACACCTGCACCCGGTTGTTATTCCTGTCGGCGACGACCAGGGTTCCCTGCTCGTTGATGCAGATCTGTGCCGGATAGAAAAATTGTCCATCTTCCCAGCCCATGCCGAATTTCCGCCCCTTGAAGCTGCCATCCCCCCCGACCACGGCCAAGCCGCTGCCGTACTGATCGACCAGATAGAGGTCGCCCCGGCCGTCACTCGCGAGACTGGTCGCAAAGTTCACGTATTCCTTCAGGTCGCCATTCAACAACGCAAAGGATTGGGCGTCCGGGGCCGCCAGGTAAAGGGCCCCGGCCACGCTGTCCAAGAGATAGATGCCCCCCTGCGGACTCAGAGCCAGATCGGAAAAAAAGCCGTAGCCCTCGGGGAACGGGAGGTGCCGAACATAGCTCGCACTCGGGTCGAGAACCAGAACCCGCTCCGAGAGGATGTCCAGCAGGTAGATATTCCCCGCGCTGTCCAGCTTGAAGCTGCGCGGGACAAACGCGCTGGGTGCGGGCAGCCCCTTGGGTTCGACCTTTCCTTGCACTTCCCCGCTCCGACCGACCTTGACGATCTCACGGGTTTTCCCGTTCAGCAGATAAATGTCACCGGCCGTGGTGGTCTGGAGCGTCAGCGGCACCATCTCCGGCAGGGGGAAGACCGCCTCCGGGGTCAGGCTCTGCGCGGTCAGGGCGTAACGCACGAGCCGGTTGTTGGCCGTATCGGCGACCACAATCGATTTGTCGTTACAAGCGACCCCCTCGGGAAGCTTGAGGGCCAGATTCGCTCCATCGGCATAGAGGGTTGTCTGGTGCTTGATCTTTGCCGCCGAGACCGGCGCGGCAACGAGAACCCCGAGAAGACAGACAATGATTTTATGAATGGATGATTGGCGCATAGATTTATCTCCGATACTTCGTATGGCATTGAACGCAAAGCGTCTGGACATCCGAATAGTAAAGAAACTTCACATATTCCGTGCCATGGGTTCGGTGACAGCTGAGACAATCGAGAGAGAGATTCCGATTCCGCGGATCAACGACTTCGTCGCCGAGCGGGTGGCTGGAATGGGTCTGCCAATCGTGGCATTGGGCACAGCTGGCGATAGAGGAAGCCTCTTTTTGCAAAAAGACATTGTCCGAGGCGTGCGGGGAATGGCAGACCGTGCACTCCCCATCGTGGATCGGCTGATGTTTGGTCTGTGACCGTTCCTGCCGAGCCAAAGTATCGGCATGGCATTGGCCGCAGACGACCAGCATCTTGTCTTTGAGCAGCCCCGGCTCGGACGAGGCGTGGGGGGTGTGGCAGTTGATGCAGCCGGTTTTGTCCACCAGCGGCCAGTGCAGGCGGTTTTTGCCGAAGGCGGTGTTGACCATCTCGTAGTGACACCCTTGGCAGAGTTCGAAACTTGATTTTTTCACTGCGAAAGGCTGGGCGGATTCCGGTTCGTTGTGGCACTGAGAACACATCTGGTTTTTGATCGGCGCATGCACGTGATCCGCCAGAATCGCTCCGGAATTGGAGCCATGGGGGTCGTGGCAGGTGCTGCACCGGGCCTGCTCAACCGGGTAGTTCATGTGTTTTTTCTTGAAGGTGGCGCCATCGGTCTTGTGGCAGTCGAGGCACAAGGCAGGGTCTTGTTTGGTCAACAGCCCGGTATTCTCTGCCGAGGCGTGAGGGGTGTGGCAGCCGAGGCAGTCCTTCTTCACCGGGCTGTGTCCAAACTTATTGGAGGCGATTTTTTCTCCCAACTCCTTGTGGCACTCGAAGCAGAGGGCGCTGCCGCCCCGGAGGAGGTTCGCCGGATTCTCGGACGAATGGGGATCGTGGCAGGCGACGCACTTCCCTTCGCCGACCACCTGATGCACGCTTTTCGCGCCGGTCGGCACCACACTGTCGTGGCAGTTGTAGCAGATCGCATTGGCATCCCCGGACAACAACATGCCGTGGTTCGAGGCATGGGGGTTATGGCAGCCCGAGCACTCCCCTTTCGCCAGGGGGGTATGAACATGCTTGGCATTCAACTTGCCGCTGAACGCCGCATGACAGCTCAGGCAGAGTTTGCCGCCGGCCCCCGGCTTGAGCTTGAACGGGCCTTCCGCGCCGGCAACGGTTGCAATGAAGCTAAGGCACAGCCCGGCCAGAAATACGATGGTGAGGATCTTCCGAAGTCTCATAGCTCCCCCTTACTCCTTTCCAACAATGTGACACTCATCGCACGATCTGGCGACGAAAGGAGCATGCATAGTCGGTTTGAAATATTTAGGATCTTTCGAAGCGTGCGGGTCGTGACATTTCATGCAGTTCATCACTTCGGCGGCAATCCCTAGATGCGCTTTCTGGAACGAGTCGGCCCCGGCATCGTGACACTCGGCGCACAAGGCCTGAAGAGGCAGGGTCAGCAACTTCTCCAGGCTGGAGGTGTGGGATTGGTGACAGCGCTGGCAATCCCGTTCCGCCGGGGAATGTTTCTTTTCTGCGGCCATCTTGGTTTTCAGTTCGTCATGGCAGGCCAGACAGAGGTCGGGACTGTTGGCCAGAAGCAGCGATTTGAGCTTGGACTGGTGCGGGTTGTGACAGCCGCTGCACTGACCGGCACGAGCCGGTTCATGCTGCACCGAGGCGGCATTCATCCGCTGCGCGAAGTCGCTGTGGCAGGAAGAGCAGAGCTCGTTCTGCGGCGTGGTCGTCATCCCTTCGTGATTGCTGGCATGGGGATCGTGACAGGTCATGCACTCGCCTTCCGCATAAGGGTCGTGAATCGTCGCCGATTCCTCCTTGAACAGGCTCTTGTCATGACAGGTCGCACAGAGTTTTTCCCCCTGGGATTTGAGCAACTGGGGATTATCCGCGCCGTGGCCCAGGTGACAGGCCGTACATTGTCCGCTCTGCACCGGTTTATGGACGTTGGAACGAAGAAACTCCCCTTGCAGCCCGGAATGGCAGGCATAGCAGACGGCGTCGGGACGCCCCGCCAGCATGTGCTCCGCGCTCGACCCGTGGGGGTTGTGACAACTGGTACACTGACTTTCCGTGAAGGGGCTGTGTTGATTCTTGTTTTTATCCCCGTTTTTGCGCGTGCTTTCGTGGCATTGGTAGCACAGATCCCCCTCGCGGCTGTTCAGCAGCCCTGCGAAGGACGCTGAATGGGCGGCGTGACAGGAACGACAGCCCGTTTCGCTGTCGACCGGAGCATGGGGGAAGCGGCTGTTTTTGCTGATGTTTTCATGACACTGAAAACAGAGGTCATTGCCTGAGCCGGCCAGAAGAGTCTTATGGTCCGAGGTATGCGGGTCATGGCAGGAGAGGCACTCGCCCTTTTGGAACGGGGCATGTTGAACCGCGCCGCTCCCTTCCATAGAATCCTGATCGTGGCAGTTGAGGCAGAGCTTTTCCGCGGTGTCCTGCAGAGCAAAAGGATTCTGGCCCGTGGCAGGCAGATGGCAGGAATCGCACTCCGCCTCGGCCACCGGGCTGTGCAGACTCCCCCGCAGCAGTTGCAGACCCTCTGAGCTGTGGGGATCATGACAGGTCGTGCAGTCGGCAGTTTCCACGGGATAGGCGCCATGGGCCTTCTTGAATCCTGATGCCTTGCTGTCGTGGCAGTCGAGACAGAGTTTATCCGGGGCGGTGTTGAGCAGATTCACCTCCGCGGAATAATGCGGTTGATGGCAGGCAAGACACCCCTTCTCCTTGATCACACCATGAACATTCTTTTTCATATAACGGCTCTGATCATGGCAGGTGAAGCACATCGCCGTCCCCTCGGCCGCCAGGAGATTGGGCGAGTCGGAGGCATGGGGGTTGTGGCAGGAGGCACACTTCCCCCGGCGCAGGGCGGTATGGACACCGGTTTTCTGGTCGAGATTGAAATCTTCCTGCTTGTGGCAGCGGAAGCAGAGCTTACTTCCGTCTTCGACCAGCAACAGTTTGCCGACAATGCCATGGGACAGATGGCAGTCCTGACAGCCGCCGTTTTTGACGCCCGGGTGCTGGTATTTCATGCCCAGGTATTTTTTTGAAAAATCACCGTGGCAGTCGACGCACTCTTTTTTCTTGAATTCCCGAGCGGCCCGAGCGTTGTCGGGGGAGGCCAGGAGCAGGGCAAGAATGCCGCAGAAAAACAGCAGAATTCCCCGGGTACAATGCAAAGATCGAGAGTTTTTCGTCATCATGGCAACTCCATTAATGATGAATCCATACAGCGTAGAACCAAATGAATCGTCGGCCGCAACCGTCGATCAGAGGTTTTCCTGAACCAGATAGATCTTCGTCTTGTAGGCGTCCTTGAGTTTCTCTACCCACTCAGCCAAGGCGTCATTGATCATTTGGGCATAAACGATTTTGCCGACTTCCTGACGGACCTCTTCATAGGTTTGGGCCTTGGGTGGGAAAATCGATTCGACCATCACGGCATAATGCAGGTCGCCCGGGCCGGCGTAATAACAAGAATCCCCTGGCTTGGCCACCTCGACGTCATGGTGCAAGGATTCGGGTAAGGCCGTCACCGTCAGCAGGTTGCCGTCAAACTTGAGCAGCTCCTTATCGTCCGCATCGGCCTGGCCGCTGGTGTTGGCAGAGACCCATTTGAAGTCACTGCCGGCCTGGAGTTTTCTGATGGCTTCGCGGGCGCCTTTCTCCGAGGTGAAGACGAGACTCTGCAGTTTCACCATGAGCGGCGAGGAATAGTCTTCGAGATGGTTGTAGTAGTATTTTTTTACCTCATCCTCGGGAACCTTGATCCCCGGAACCACGGCTTTGGCCATGAACGCATCGAACAGCACCCGTTCCTTGAACTTTTCCAGCTGCGCTTGCAGTTCCGGGGACTTGTCGATCCCCTGGGCGCGCGCTTCCATGCGCCCGGAAACCGCCACCAGCCGGTTCCAGAGAATCGTCTCCTTCTGTTTGTCCAGGCTGGCCGCATCGATGGCGCGGTCGGTGCCGTGGTACATGGTCGCTTCAAGCTTTTTGGCGATCTCGCCGACGGTGATCGTCACCGTTTCCTTGCCGTCGTTCAAGGTGGCCACCGGACTTTGATCTTTGGTCAGAACAGCAAAAATCTCGGTACCCTTGGCGTTGGGCTTTTCCTCGGCGATGTGGGCGAAGTTCAACGCGTCCTGCCCTTGCGGATAAAAGACGACATACTTCTCTTCCAGGGACTTCAGATAGTCCATCTGCGTCTTCTGCGACAATCGCTGATAAACACGCTCCGCCGCCAGAGTCCGGATTTCGGCATCTTCAAAAACCCTCTGGTCCTCCAGACGAAAAACCAGAAACCCTTTTTCGGCCTTGAATACTTCGCTGACATCCCCCTTTTCCATCGCGAAAACCGCTTTGGCCACCGCCGGAAAGAGGTCGTTAAGACGGGTATATTCGGGTTTTTCTCCCCCTTCGGCCTTGCCGGCGGCGACCGCCTTGTCCGCCAGCTTCTTGAAGTCGCCGCCCTCACGGTAGGTGGTCAGCAGGGCTGCGGCCTCCGCCTCATCGAAGAAACGATAGGTCAGCAACTTGGCTTCAAGGGCCATCTGCCGATACATTTCTTCGACCTCTTCCGGAGAAACCTCAAGATCCTTGATCTGAGCCGCCAGCAACTGCTGAATCATCGCTTTCAGGGCAAAGTTCTCCAGTTGGTTTTGCACCTCCGGAGTCCGGTCAAAGCCGATATTCATGGCTTCCTTCCCCGCCAGCTTGATCGAGATCAACCGATCGAGCAGGGAGGTGAAGCTCTGTTTGCCGGGTTTTTCGCCGCCGCCCATGTCGGTGTGCATAGCGGCGAGCTCCAGGGCGAATTCCTGCAGGCTGATCGCTTCGCCATCGACGGTAGCGACAGGGAGGTTGGCGTGTTCTGCCGAGAAGAGCGGAACCTGAAGGATCTCCTTCGACCCTTCCTGCCGAAGAGGGATGGTCAATTCCTTCATCGGTTCCGTGATGACCGGTGCCGCAGGGGCGGTTGCCGCACCACCGCCGGCGAATCCGAAAACCGGCGGGACGATAACGGGGAACAGAAGAACGGCTGCGAACAGGGCAAGAATCTTTTTCATGTCACTCCTCGTTATAAAACGTTGGGGGGGCGGTTAGAGTTCAGAGTCAAGGTTCTTCGATGCGGGCGAGGGAGCTCCGCATCATGCTGTTGACCAGGCCGTGAGCCGAGGGCACCCGTCCGAAATCGAAGAAATAGACACCGTCGTTGCCCGCCCCGTAGCTGCGGGAACTCCAGACAACCTCCCGGTGCGAACCGTCGATGGCCTGCCAGGAGAAGTCGACCTTGCTCTGGCCGACCTCTCCCTGATAATCAAAGACCTTGCCGGAGACGATCAGGTCAGCGGCGAGAATGCTCTCGCTGGCCAGAATATCAGCCGCGGCGAGGGAGGGGCCGGACTGCATGATCATCCGGTAGCTGAGCAGGGTATCGCGCACCATGCCGGGTTCGATTACCCGAAGATTGGCGTAGCGGTGCAGATGTTTCACGGCGTGCAGGGCGACGAGTTCCCCCGCATGTTTTCGGGCGTTGACGTTGAGAAAGGGGACGACCGCCACGGTCTGGCGCGCCGAGGGGACGAATGCCGACGCCCGGTAGAAGGATTGCGGCTGATGGCGGCGGCTTTTCGCCGCCAAGGCCTCATCCGCCGTTTGCCGCCCAGGGTGTAACAGTTTCGCCTTGGTCAAACGCCCTTGCGCCGCGCCGTCCGTCGTCGGGTAGCGGAATTCCGGCTCCTCTTCACGAAGGTAGGTTTCCAGTGAGTCGAACAGACGATCCGTCGCCCTCGCCAGCAGTCTGCGGGGATCTTTTACCAGCCCGAGGCCGAGGAGCCCGGGCTTGTCGTCGCCGGTCAGTCCGACGCTATCGATCCAGGCGATCTCTGCCCGCTCACCGGCGGAAACCAAGCGCATGATCAACGACACCCGTGGGCTCGGCACCTCCCGCCAGCTTTCCAGAGCCGTCAGGAAGACCCCGTCGACTCCGGTTTCGTCTTGCAGCTTCCGGGCGAGCTCATGGGTGATCCCGCCGACGTGGCGTAGCCGATGTCGGGTCATGAACGCTTGGAGCTCCGTGTTGTCGAGCAACTTAAGGCCCCGGGCGGAAAGACCTTCCCGCAACCCTTGCTGGATTTCCGCCAGAGGCGCCTGGTTGTCACTGAGGTTCTCCAGCGGAAGCACGGCATACCGGGCATCCCGCGCAACCAGGGGGGCAACCCGATACTCCGGCGTCCAGCCGCTGTCGACCACCTGTCCGGAGCGATCCCGGACGATGGCTTTGAAGGCATAGTGCCCTGGCTTGTTCCCGTGCCACTGGCCGCTGAAAAGGGTTCCCGCATATTCGAGGGACGCGACCCGTAATTTCCGGCTGTACAGTTCGCAAACCAGATCCCCGTCGCCGCCGGTGGTGACCACCGACCACCTCACTGCCCCGGCTTTTTCCCGAAGCCCGGGCGGCGCGGAGATCTGCAGCGACTCGATCCTGAGCGGCTCCGGACCGGGGGGGACGCCGGCGCAGGCCCCCAGCAGCAAGAGCAGGGCCGCGAGAAATTTAGTCGAAAAGTTCATCGAGAAGATCGTCAATCACTTGGATCGTCACATCGTTCATGGGCCGGCCGCCGCTGCCGAGCAGTCGGTCCGTCAAGGAGATCCCCCCCTTGGTCGAGGAGGCCGCCCAGACCGTTGAACCGGTCTGGGTCTCCAGCATCTGCAGGCTCAGCGAGACCAGGTTGGCCTCGGCCGAGCCGGACCGCACCACGCCGTACTCCCGCAACACCCCGGTGATCACCGCATCAACCTCAAGAACACCTTTCAATTTGGTGACCTCTTCCATCGTCGGCGTTTGCGGGATGCGGATGCCGACCCGGCTGATCCCGCGCTCGACTTCGCCCGGGGGGAGAACGTAGATCGCCTCCGTCGCCAGCAGCATCCCCATAAAGGCGTCCCGCACCCGCTCACCGGCCTGATCATCCGAACTCAGGTTCATGAACGGAAGGACGGCCACCGAGCGTACCGCGCCGAAATCCATGGACTCATTGGTGTAGTCCGGATGACCGGGCGACCAGGCGCAGCTGGCGAGAAAGATCAGCAGAAAACAGGTCAGAACGATGCCCGGAAAAGTTTTTTTCCATTTCATGTGCGCTTCCTTCGTCATCTGCGGGATCAGAGGCAATCCCCGGTTGTCCGTGATGTCGGGGGGCGGTGTACGTCCCCCCTGTGCCGCATTTTCAAAAAAAGAATCGCAGGCCCAGGCCGACGCTTTCAAAGTCGATGATTTCCGTTTCGTCCTCCCGGTTTCCCCGGGAATAGTCGAGGGTCAACATCGTCACCCGGTTGATTTGCCAGCGCAGGGTCGGCGATAAAACCTGCACCGATTCCATTTCCGAGGTTTTCGATTCCCCGTAGGCCAGCGAGAACTGCAGGGTCCCGTTGCGAAAGGGCGACCAGTTGACGAAATACTGCTGTTCCGTCGTGGAATCCTTGATCCGGCCGTCGTCATCGGTAAAAGAAAGATCGGCGGAAAGGCTCAGGGACTGGAAGGGGGACCAGGTCGCCACCAGTCGTCCGTTCTGATCCCGGGAGCGAGGCTCGTTCTCCTCGTCATCCCAGATGACGCCATAGGTCAGGGTGAAGTTCATCCAGCGGTTGGGGATGATGTTGCTGCCCAGCCGCACAAAGGTACTTTGGCTGTCCGCCCCCTGGGCCGGGCTCTGCCAGCTATGACCGTTATCGAGAAAGAGGCTCCAGCCCTGATAAAGATCGAGGTTGCTGCGCAAAAAGATGGAATTGGTAATACTCGTCCCGGATTCGTTATCGTTCTGCCGACTGTAGCTGTAGGTCAGGCTCTGGTCGAAGGTGTCAAGAAACTTTGCCGCCAGGGATGCCGAAGCGGTATAGCCGAGGCTTCCGCCGCCGTCGTTTTCCCGAATTTCACTGCGTTGCCCCTGCACGTTGCCGGTGAAAACGTCGTTGAACTGGTGCCGCAGTCGGACGCCGGTGTTCAAGACTGAGCGCCAATCGTCAAAGGGCTTGCTGCGTTCTTCCCGGTACAGAAGGTCATAACCCGTCGTCGTCCGCTCACTCATCTTCCAGCTCACCGTGGTGTCGGCCGTCCAATCCGTCGTCACGAATTCCGCAGCGTCTTCGGGCAGGGTTCTTTGGGCGGTCAATCGACGGATGACGAGGTCTTCGCCCTCGACCAATATCTGCCGGGTGACGACCTTGATAAAGCGCGTTCGGGTTTGCGGAAAAGACAGCTCGAAGCGATTTTCCGGCAGGTTGGTTCGACGCTGGGTCAGAGGAAGCTCCCGCCAGAGATCGGTGTCGTTGTCGCGGACCAGAACCCGCCAGGGGAATTCACCGATGTCGTGACCGTTGAGATCGTCAAATTCCACCAGCAGCGTATCGACGGTGGTCGGCAGATCGAAGTCCAGACCGAAGCTGAACGTCCGCGCAATCGCCGTGAGATCGAGCAAAAGGTCAACCCCGCCCAAGTTGAAACCGGCATCGGGATCACTGGTTTCCGGGCTGTCGTCCGGCAAGGTTCCGAACGGGGTTCCCGGCGAGGCCGCATCGATCAGACGCACGCCGGTGCCCGAGAAATTCACCTGCTGCCGCCGGCCACGGAGACCGCTGTTGAGGGAAACCCGCCCCTGGGCATATTGACGACTGAAACGCACCGACGCGTTATCCGAGTTGGTCAGGGTGTTGAAATCCGTCGTCAGATTGTCCATGTCACTGGTGGTGTGATCGTAGTTGAACTGGTAATCCCGATAGCGATAGCGGCTCCGGAACTGCCAGGTATCGGTCTGGACCTCGCTGGTCAAAGGTTCGTCGTAAAGAGAATTCCGGGTGAAGTCGAAATCCACCTCGGGAAGGTCGACCGGTTCCCAGTTCAAGCGCGCGGAATATTCTTCGGTGAAGAACTGTTCCGTGATCATTCCGGTGCGGGATTGTTTCACCTCGCTCTTTCGATAGCCCGTGGTGAGGCGCAGCAGCGGAGTACGAAAGGCCAACTCCAGATAGGGACGGATGGCGGTCTCTTTGCTGCGGCTGTCAACGGTGACGTCCGAATCGGTTTCCGTCCAGAGGCGTTCCTGGTCGAAAAGCCCGCCGGCGCTCAGCGACAAGGTCGGCAGAATTTCCTTGAGAATCTCCAGATTGTAGATCTGGGAGAACTCCCGCCGCTCCACATCCTCTTTAAGCTTCGTCGCCTTGTCGGTTGTACGGGTCTCGCCGAGGTCATACTGCAGGTCGGTCATCAGCCGCAAACTGTCGGCCTGCCCTTCTCGGGGCGCCCAGCTGACGCCGGCAAAAAGAGCCAGGACAAAGGCGATATGGAGAAACGGCCGCCGCATGCGCTATCGTTCACCCATAACGGCCAGGTCACGGCTGCCCGAGCCCACATCCAACTGGGAGAGCACCCGCTTGCTGACCAGATTGATTTTGGCCAAGGATCCGTTCTGCGGCATCAGGGCAAAGAGCGCATTCTCTTCACGGTCGATACTCAGCCGCCGCACCGGCCCGGGGAGAGTGAAGAAATCGATGGCCGTCAGGGAGCGCGGGTCGACCACGGCGATCTCGCCGTCCTCCTTGGCAATGTAGAGCAGTCCGCTGGTCTCGTCGAGGAGAAGGTCGCGGGCGCCATGGCCAACATGAATCTTCCGCTCGGTCCCCAGGGAAGAGGCGTTGACGACAAGCAAATCGGGGGAATAGTCGCTGAGCAGATAAATCCGCTGCCCATCAGGACTGACCGCCCCCCGACCCGGAACCTGGTCGAGAACCCGGGAGCTGAGTACCCGCCCGCCCCCGCTCAGATCGAGAAGGGAGAGGACGCTGGAATCACTCTGACTGACGTAGGCGCGGCTTTCGTCCCGGCCGACGAAGAGTTCGGCAGGTGTGGACGTCAGGCGGATGCGTCCCCGCTCAAAGAGGGCAGCGGTATCGATGAGACTGACCGAATCGTTGCCGCTGTTGAGGGCCAGCAGGGTGTCACCGCTGGCGGTCAGGGCCAGTTCCGTCGGTTCGTCGCCGAAACGCAGCCGGACCCGGCCGAGAATCTCGCCGCTGTTGATTTCCAACACCACGACGGCGTCTTCCTTGGCCAGCGCCACATAGAGCCAGCCCCGCCGCTGGTCAAGGACCAGATCCTGGGGGGACTTGCCGATATGCACCGAATCGGTCACCAGCGCCGTGCGCTTGTTGAAAATCGTCAGACTTCCCGCCTCGCTGTCGCTGACAAACCCTTTGAAAGTCGTCAACATCCGCTCCGCCTGCCAGAGGGAAAAGCGCGGGGTGAAGAGGACTCCATCGGTAATCAGTCGTTCCCCCGAGAGGCTCAGCAGCAAGGTATCCGCCTGGTTCTCGGCGACAACGAAGGGGTGTTCGATCCGCAGGGGCTCCGTTGGCGGCAGCAGATCGGTCGTCCCTTCTTCCCCTTGCAGGCTGGCCCGGGTGATGCGCAGGGCGATTCCCAGGTAGCGGCCAGGCGGCAGGGATACCTGCGCCAGGCGCTGCTGCCGGCCGATCCGGTCATCGCCAGACAAAGAATCCGTGGCCAGCAGCAGAGGAATTTCACGACCGTCGAGGGTCACCGCGACCAGCTCGTCGATGCTGAAAGTCAGCCGGTGGGCTTCCTGTGGCAGGGGTTGCAGATAGAGGGAGATCGCGCCGGCAGGGAGGGTGGGTCGCAGTGGGCGCGACAGCTCGGCGGAACAGCCCGCCGTAAGCAGCAGCAGCAGTAAGGCGGTCCACAACCGCCCGCAGCATTCGGCCAGGTTCCTCCGCTTCAACCAACCTCTTCTTGACAAAACCGACTCCGGCATTTTCCCCCTCAAGGCATCGGTGAGCCGTGGCACTTTTCACAGAACGATCCCTGCCCACTGCCGAACTCCGTGGCCAGGTTGCGTCCGTAATAGCTGAAATAGACATCGCCGGCGGTGGCACCCGTATCGCCGACGGCGGGATGGGAATCGACCAGCAGCGCGGCGGTGAAATCCCATCGACCGCCGGCGGAGAAGGCCGAGGCGTGGGCACGATGGCAGGAAAGACACATGACGTTGGCGCTGGCCGAGGGCCCCTGGGTACTGTGCGGATCAAGGGCGAGGAGATCGCTCGTACCCCGCTCGAAGGGGACGAACTGCAGGTAGGAGGTTGCCGCGCTGCCGGTGTAATCGCCGGTGCGCAGATAGGTGTTGTAGGTGTCGATCACCTCTTGCTCCAGGCGCGCATCCCGGCCGGCGGGATGGGCAAACGACCCTTCCGGCGTGACATGGTTGCCGCGGAGCAGTTCGCCATGGCAGTTGCCGCACCATTCGCTCATCCCCGAACCGTAGTCGACATGGGCGGTGTCCGTTTCCTGAAAGGGGCTGATGCTGCTCTGCCGGGCAATGGGCGCGCCCTGGCTGAAGGCCACCCCGTGCGCGGGGCGATAGCTGTCGTCGCCCAACAGGCGGTAGTTGCCGCGAACGGTGCCGGGTTCGGGAAGTTCGCCGTAGGAGCCAGATCCGGAAATCGGATAATTTTGCCAGCGCTGATCCCCCCCGGCCTGGCCATGGGGGTCGTGACAGCTGGTGCAGCCCAGTTGGGCGCTTGGAAAGGTGCCGCCGGGGGCATGGGTCTTGAGGCGATCGGGAAAGAGATTGAAGTCGCGGGCGACGACGTTATGGCCGTGGCTGTCGCCGGGGCTGCTGCCGTCGAGCCAGCTGAAGCTGCGGGTCAGCCAGTAGAAATCGCCCCCCGGGGTCAGGGCCGAGCCGTCGGGACTGAAGACCGAGAGGCTGTTCGGCCCGCCGAGGCCCGAGTGGCAGTTGATGCAGATGGAACTGGGGTCGGAGTTCAGCAGCAGATATTCACTGGCAGAGTTGGCCTGATGCATGGAATGGCAGCCGCTGCAGTTGCCGACGCCGCCGGCGTGAAAATCACCGGAAAGGCAAAAAGCCGGTGTCGTCATGGCGACCACCGGAAGCAACCACAGGGCGCTACCCCAAAAAAAGGATTTTGCCAGCTTGACCATGCGTGTCTGCCTCAGGCGGGATTCGCCGTACTTGAGTGCCGACCTGCCGTGCGAATTGATAACGGAGAGCATGTCATACGAGACAACCAAAAAATTCGACAGATATTACCATAGCCTACCACCGTAAATAAAAAACCATATACTTGATTAAAATACTAAAACAATAGCGGAGGCTGACAGTGTCCGGTAACACTGTCAGCCTCCTGAAAACAACCGCGGGTCAAATTACCCCGTTGCGGCTTTGCTGCGAGTTAGTCTTTGGCGTGGCACTTGTTGCACAGCTGGCGCTGATATTCGCCGTACTTCGTCGCGACATCGACGGCCACGCCGCCGGCATAGTAGGGGATCGCTCCGTTGGCCATGAGAGTGGTCGAGTTCTCATTCAAGATCGCCGATTCGGCGATAAATTCCGAAGTGGAACTATCCCAGCGCAGAGCGTTGTCGAAAGCCGAGGCATGGGCGCGGTGGCAGGAAAGACACATGACCTGCTCAGACCCAGAAACCCCTGCGGTCGATACCGGATCGAGCGTGCTGCCATCGGCCACATTGCGCTCGATGGGGACGAGGGCGTCAAAGGCAGTGGCCGCAACGCCGGTGAAATCGCCGGTCTTGACGTAGGAGTTGTAAGCCGCCGGAACCGAAACGTCGGTCGGGTGCATGTTGGCATTGTCGTTGTACAGCGGGTGACAGCTCAGGCACCAGTCGGACATGCCCTGGCCGTAGTTGACAAATTTGCCGCCAGAACCGTCGGAGGTCGCCACCGGGGCGGGAGCGGTGATCTGCTTGAAGCCGGCGTCGCCGAGCAGACGGTAGTTGCCGGCGATGGTGCCGGCGGCCGGTTGGGCTTTGTTCAGGTACGAACCGGAGACGGAAATCGGCAGCGCGCCATTGGAGGTGCCACCGTCGACCTGGCCGTGGGGATCGTGACAGCTGGTGCAGCTCAGCATATTGGAAGCCATCATCCCGCCCGGCGCGGTGGTGTTGGTGCCATCCACCGCCAGGTTGAAGTCGGCGGCGATGACGTTATGCCCCTTGTTGTCTGGATCGAACGTCACGACATTACCGCGCACCAAAAGGTCGTGACCGGCGTTGCTGCTCACCCAGAAAAAGTCGCCGCCCTGGTTCATGTTGGCACCATTGGCGCTGTTGATGTGGTAACCGGCCGTTCCGTTATGGCAGTTCAGACAGGTGGAGCTGGCGTCGGAACCTTTCATCAGGGAGGCGGCGGTTGCCGAGCCTGCGCGTGGGTTGTCGGCCGAGTTGTGCATCGAGTGGCAGCCATCGCAATGGGCCACGCCGCCGCCGTGGAAAGCGAAGGCCGTGCCACCCATCATGAAAAATCCAGCCAGCATGGCCAACATCATCTTGTTCACTTTCATTCTCTTCCTCCTGTTGGTTGTTGTGGGGCCACTGCGGACGTTACCGGAGCCGTCAACAGCCTCTCCCCCTCGTTACCCAGAAGAAATAGCAATGGGCATGCCAACATTTTAATGAGAAAAAAACCGTATAATTATGCAGACTTATCAAGATCACATCCGTTGATCTGATTTTTACCTGCCGGCGATCTGGGAATATCTCAAAACGACTTTGGGAATTTCCCCAACATTCAACTTCAGGAATCAGTCAGCTTTTCGAGGGCAAAACCAAGTATCACCATAGGCCTTTCGACAATCCGTCAAAAACGATCTTTGGTCCGGCCGGTTCTGTCGGGCCGGGGACTTTTCGCGGCAATGCAGAGAAAACGGCAAGGAGCAGGAGTCGTCAACGGGGTTCATCCAGAACGACGCGGTAGACACCAACCCCTTTATTCGCGGCCTGGGCGACAAAGAGCCGGTTGCCCTGCGGATCGAGCGCCAGGTCGTCCGGCACGATCAGGTCTTCGGGCCGGTCACCGCGATAGCCGAACTCCCCGAGAAAGCTGAAGTTGCGATCGAAGACCATCACCACCGAGCGCAAACGATCGGCGACATAGATGTTGCCCTGGGCGTCCGCGGCGATGCCCGAGACAACCCCGAACTTTCCCGGACCGCTGCCCGGAATGCCGAAGGGCTCCAGCTCCCCGCCAGGAACGAGACGGAAGGCGCTGAAAAGTGCCGGCGTGGTGAAATAGAGGCTGCCGTCGGGCCCGACACAAAAACCGCTGACATCGAGGACCGTCGCCTTCTTCTTTTCCGGATCGAGTTCCTTGGCCGCTTCGGCCAACTCGGCGGAAAGATCGTGCTCGGCCAGGATGAGTCCGCCCTGGTCGATCACGACCACCCGGGCCGCGGAGGAATCGAGCAGATACAACCGGCCATCCCGTTCTTCGATGCGATCCGGAGCAAAGTCGGCCCCGCTTTCGGGAAGGCCCTGAATGCGGATGACAGCTTCCGGTTCGCCCCGGTAATTGAGAATTTGGATGGCATGCTGCGTGAAATTTCTGGCGAGCACATAAAGGCGGCCGTCTTCGGCGGAGGCAATATCCACGGCGGAGACGATCTCGCCATCGGCGCCGAAGGCGAAAATCTCCATCCCCTGGCGATTGAAAATCCGCACCTCGTTACTGCCTTGGTTGAGGGTGTAGATTTCCTGCTGCGTCGAATCAAAATCGAGTCGGGCCCATTGAGAAGGAACCGTGCCGGAAAAGTTGGAGAGCAGATACTCGAAACTGACGTCCAGATTGGTTCCGGAACGCTGGCTTTTTTGCAGTTCGGCGGAGCAGGGGAAAGCCGCGATGAGGGTGAGGCCAAAGGCAAGAAGACTGGTGCGGGCACATTGGGGTCGCAAGAAAGAAAGTCGATTCATGCCCTTGGGATTAGCAACCAGCATGCCATGGCGCGAAGAGTGAAATATTGCTGTCAAGTCAATGACTAGAGTCGCCCATATCGAATGCGCGGCAAGGCTGGACGTGCGAAATTTGGGAATTTTCCTAAATCGATCTGGGAAAATCCCCAAATTCGAAGAGCCGGCATGCTGCGGGCCAGCCCCCTTGGGAAGGCGATGAGTGGGATCAGCGATTGCTGATCAGGTGGTGTGCGCCACCATGGCAATTGAGGCAGCCGCGATGCTGGCGATGAATCGATGGGGCGTGGGGCAGGCCATGGCAGGTTTGACAGTCGGGAATCGACCGGTGGGGCCCTTGGTGGCAATAAAGGCAGTTGATGCCGCCGTGGTTGGTTTTGGTGGCGGCAAGGTCCCTCGCCGCTTGCGCATGGCATACCTGACAGAATCTGCTCGGGACATGGCCGGCGGGCACGATCCGCAGAGGCGCATGGGTGGGATGACAGGTGCCGCAGTCGGGATTGGTCTGGTTCGCCAGGTGGGGTTCATGGCAGTCGAGGCAGGTGGAGACCTCCTTGTGCCGGCTATGGCAGCGGGTGCAATAGAGTTCTCCATGGCGGCTGGGGTTCTCATTCATCTGGCGACCGACCTCGGGGTGACAGGAAAGGCATTCCAGGCGCATCGGCTTCAAGGGATCTCGCAGCGAGACCAAAGGCTGGTGGGGATCGGTGTGGCAGTGCCGGCAGCCGCCGATCTCATAATGGGGGCGGCTTTGGTGGCATTCGTCGCAGGCGCGAAAAGCAGTCCCGGACCGGGGCGGGTGCTGGGGATGGCAATCAAGGCAGCCGACTTCGGTCGCATGCGGTCCCCCGGCCACCGTTAACACCCGCACTTTTTCACTGTGACACTTGCCGCAATCGCCCCTTTCCAGTTCGGCCGCATCGGCAGCAATGGCACAAACGCAGAAAGAGGCAACCAGCAGGAGGATTCTCCCCTGGCGGCATAAGGGCTGAAAACATTCGGCAGCAAAAAAACGAGAACGGCTCATAGCAAGGCCCCTGTCCGGAAAAAACGAAAAATCTAGCAACCACCATGCCAGACGCCACAACTCTCCTGCCCCCCTCCCAATGCCGACATCCTGTTCTTGATTATATTGTGGGTGAATTTGAAATGCTTAATTGATAAAAACTATTTTTGCGACCACCCCTTTAATCCGACAAAAAACTGTAGTATGGTTTTGATCGCGAGCAAAAAAGACTCGATAATTTAGATATTTATTTAGCCTCATGTATTGTTCGCGCTTTGGCTTGAGCCAAACGGAGGCACAAATCGATGCACAAGAAGCTACATGTTTCGGCAAAATATCTGATCCTTCTCGTGATTGGGTGCGTTTTTTTTCTCCATGGCTGCGGCCGACAGGATAGCGCCCTGGCCCAGGAAACACCGGAAATAAAACGTCCAACAATCAAGATCGGCTTGATCCCCGAACAGAACCTGTTCGAGCAGAAAAAACGCTATGCCCCCCTCTTCGACTATCTCTCCGCCGAATTGGGGGTTGTCTTTGAAAGTCACATACTTTCCCGCTACGGAAACATTGTCGACAATTTCAACGAACTGGGTTTGGACGGGGCGTTCATGGGGAGTTTCACCGGGGCGCTGGCGATCCAGAAACTGGGGGTTGAGCCCCTTGTTCGGCCCCAACATGTGAACGGAACCTCAACCTATTTCGGGCTGGTCTTTGCCAGAAAGGGGAGCGGGCTCGGCAGCGCAGAGAGCCTGCGCGGGAAACGGATGGTCTTTGTCGACCGCGCAACGACGGCGGGCTATCTATTACCCCTAGCGTATTTCAAAAAGATCGGCATCAGCGATTACGAAAATTGGTTTGACAAGTTTTACTTCAGCGGCACCCACGAAGATGCGATCATGGATGTTCTGAACGGGCTCGCGGATGTCGGCGCCGCCAAGAATACGGTCTATGAGAATCTGGTCTTAAAAGACCTGAATCACATGGACAAGCTGGAAATTCTGGCAACGTCTCCGCCCGTCCCCTCCAATGCCCTCCTCGTGAAAAGCACCTTCCCGGCCGACTTCAAAATTCTTCTCCGCAACAAATTGCTGACCATGGACCAGTCCGCCGCCGGCAGAAAAGCCCTGGCAGAAATCAACTCGACAAAATTTATCGAAACGACCGTTGCCGATTATCAGCCGGTTCTCGATTACGCGACAAGCATCGGCATCAATCTGGCTGAATACGACTACAGGAATCAATGACCATCATCATGACCGTGTTAATATCTCAACTTTCGCAGGCACGCACAACAAATAAATGTATGAAATAATTGAACAAAAGCGCCATCAACTGTAATAGAGTGGGTTGTCGCCAAACAACCAATCTACCCTCAGGAGATGACGCTTTGGATCAGAGTGTAGCAGAGACTGTTTCATGTCAGAACCAAATTAATTCGTTTTTTGACCATCAGCGTGTCGCTTTACTCTT
>NZ_FOJJ01000011.1 GCF_900111775.1 Desulfuromonas acetexigens
ACATCGCTGCGTCGCAACATCTGCGCCTGCCGGTAGAGCGGCAAGTGATCGGCGTACTTGTCCGTTAAAATCGAGGCCAGCAGACTTTCATCCGCCGGACAACGAGCGATGACGCTGTCGGGCAGCGTCGCCGTCAGGATCCCCTGATCGGGGTCTTTGCGGGAGGCGTACTTGGGGCGGACATATTCGATGACAAAGAACTGCTCCGCCTTGCGGGCCAACTTGCGGGTAATCTCCTCGCCGATGCGAACCAGCGGTTCGCCCGTCTCCGCACAGATCTTCTCGTCTTCGGGCAGATCGAGAAGCCGGCGCTCGACGGGCAGATCGTCAGGATAGGAGATCGTGTCGTTGCCCCGGTTCTTAGCGGATTTGTGCCGCTGGTAGCGGATCTCCTCCGTCGCCTCGGCAGCGGGAGCCGCCACTATCTCGGCTTCGGCGAAGGGCAGACTCTGCTGCCCGAGGTCGGCCACGATCCGCTCACTTTTGGCGCCGAACAGCTGCTTCTTCAACCAGGATAACTGCTCTTGCAGCAGGGCAATCTGCGCGCTTTGCTGCTCGATCAATTGCGCCTGCCGGCGAACCAGATCCTGCAGATTATCGGTGAGTTTTGACGAGGTTAACATGCCGGAAATATAGCATGTTTGCCCCTGTTTTCGAAGCCAAAAGAGCCCACATTATAAGGAAAAACGCCGGCTTAAGCGCTTCGGAACGATCCCTTCCAAAAGCAGGACAAACTGCTGTCGGGTCAGTTCCCGGCGGCCGGGAAAGCAGTCCGGAAAGGTGCCCTGCTCCAACCGCTTGTACCAGATGGCGAAACCGTCGCCCTCCCAGGCCAGGATCTTGATCAGATTCCGGCGGCGGTTGAGGAACAGAAACAGCGAGCCGGTCAGAAGCTTTCCGGGGAAAGCGGCCTCGACCAGGGCGCTCAGCCCCTCGAAGCTCTTGCGCATGTCGACCGCCTGGTCGTACAACAGAATCGGCTGACAGCCCGTGGGACGCACCGGTTACACCGCTCGCAAAACCGACAGCACATCCCGCAGCAACTCAGGATCGAATCCGCGCTCGATATGCAGGGTCATGCCGTTGCAGGAAAGAAGCAGCGACGAGGGCCCGAGGGTCAGCTCGACAAAGCGACCTGCCTTCTCCTGTTTCGGCCCCAGGCGCTTGCGCCAGTAGATGAAGCGATAGTAGCTTTCTTCATGATGCCGGCACCAGGCGGCGATGCTCTGGCCGCTCTCGCGCCAGGCGGTAATTTTATCTGTCCATTCCTGCTTCAGGTCCGGCATCGGACAACCTCCTTGGGAGAAATACCATGGAGGCCAGCTTAGCCGACGCCTGCAGGCTCAACAAGATGGCTACGGTTGACGCTTACCTGGAGAACGACTAAGTCGCATTTGGCGTTTCTCGATCCCTCCCGGTTTTCTCAAATGCGAGATAGTCGACCTGGAGAACGACTGAGTCGCATTTCGGGCATATCGACCACCACCCGAAAAAAGTCGAACTCAAAAGAGGGAGATTCAATGGACGAAAGGCCAAGGTGGCGTAAATCAACAAGAAAACGGACTGGGGAGGGCGCTGCGGACCTAACATCATAGGTATAGTATGGGCGACAATTCGGCTCGTTTGATCCCCACCGAATCGCGGGCGGGCTGAAACACACTTGGACCCTTCCGTAGGCCCCTTATGCGGAAATCGATAGTCGAGTACCTAACATAATAAGCAGAATTACTTTCAAAAACCGAACGAGTGTTTGGTATGAATTGTGGTTTGGCACTTTGACCATTCAATTTTTAAAAAAAAGAGACTTAAAGTACCTAACATAATAGAGAAAAAGTTATTAAAAAACTTAACATGTTAAGTACCGTAAAATTAATGGAAATTGTGCGGAATGTTTGGTAATTAAACTATATGTTCCGAACAGATAGTAGTTAGGTAAATTCATGCAGAAAATATAATTCACATGTAATCTATTTTTTATAGATCGGAACGAATTTTTTTGACCAATAAAATAGCTTTTGGATTGCACAATCCAACGTGTTTTCATCTTGAAAATAATCATGGCGATTAATGGGCGGATTTTTTAGACGTGGACGACACAATCATCTGACCCCTGGGAAATAGAAAAGGTAAGAGCACTTGGTCAACCATCTTTCAACTTCAACAGTTCGTCGTCCAGTCCATAGCGAACTACGTCGATACGCTCGCTGCGCTGGGAGACAAAATCACCGGTCATCACTGGGAGCTGAAACGGGAAGAATGCCGGGTTGTTCAGGAGCAGCCCCAATGCACCCCTGGCCTCAGGGGTGGCCAAAAGTGCGGACTCGAACATCAGGATGGCCAGGTTGGGCTCGGCAATGCTCACCGGGGCAGCTTTCTCATAGCAGCCCTTGGCATCAACATCCTGCAGCACCCCCCATGCCACAAATGACCGCAATACATAACGACCATATCGAAAAACCGTCTGCCGATCGCCATACTGTTCCTTGAGCCGGTTGATGATCTGCGCCTGGGTCACCTGATCCTGCAAGGCCAGCAAACGGCCGGTCTGGCGGGCCACGTTGAACCAGAACGGATAGACCGCCGAGATCATCCCCCAGTGAACCGCCAGGGCCATGGACGGGTTTTCCCGCAGAAACGCCAGCGAGGCATCCCGGAACGGGATCAACTCGGGGTCAGGAGAGACCCAGATCTTCATCAGGTTGTTGACCACGAAGGTCCGGGTCTGATCGCTTCGCTCGCCCTCTGAGCCGTTGCCTTTTCTGTCCGCGAGGAACTCATGCAGCTCCTGGCGGATGGCTTTGGCGTCGAGCCCCGCCAGCAGCAGATTGGCTGCCTTCTGCATCCACTCGAAACGAATCGCCTGCTTGATGCCAATGGCTTCGTGTCTTTTGCCCATCACCGTGTTCTCCTTTCAAACTTCACAAGGGGCACGATGACTTCTTCGATGGCTACACCGCCGTGACCTACGATGGCATCTCCCGGGTTCACGAATGCGTCGCGGCCACCGGCCACCAGAGGGAAATAATTTGCCGGCAATCCAACTGGCTGCCACTCGTGGGCAAACGGGAAGGCCCCAGCTACCTGAGCGCGGAGTTCCGGCGTGGGATAGACACGAACACGCTCGCCGCGAGTTTCGGCAATCACACCCTCAGACGGGCGGCCTTTGCCTTCGCATTGGATGTTGCCGTGATCGGCCGTCAGCCAGACCTCATAGCCGTAATCCAACAGTTGGCCGACCAGCGCGGAAAGAAACCCGGCATGGCACCACTGCTTGATCTGGTTGTGCATCCCGGCCGAGCCGAGTTGCATGCCGTGCATGATCTTGTCGACCTTGTCCACGACCAGCCCCACCACCTTGGTCTTCCCGGGATTGATCAAGGAGTCGAGGATGCCCGCAGCATCTCCGTCGCCGAGGCCGCGATGGTAAGCGACATCCAACCGGGACAGATCATGGCCTTCCCAGAACTGCTTCCAGAGTTTCTCTTCGCTGTTGGTCGAGTTGATGGATGACGGGAAATAGAGCGGCGGCTTGCCCGAGAAGATCGATTGCCGCGATACCGAGGTGAGCGTCGGAATCCAGGCGAAGGTCGCGGATTCGCGCATGACCAGATTGCCGTCCTGCTTTTGAAGAAGCTGGCGGATGGTCACCCACTGATCGAGGGCCAGACCATCGACCACGATCAGCGCGGCACGGCAGCTACCGGAGTCCTCGATATCCCGAGCCAGGCGGCGCGGCACATGGTGCAGCATGGCCGGATTGGTCGGCGGCAAGTTGATCAGACTGGAGTAGTGGTCGGCCAGCCAACCGGCAAAGGTCGTGTTCAGTGTGTCGCCGATTTCCCTGAGTCGGGTCTGATACTCGGCGCTGTTGCCACAATGAACCAGCGAAGAGAGTTCGGCCCATTTCAGTGCGAAGGCGGTCCAGATCGAGTAACGGGCCTCCGCAGTGGGCAGTTCCTTCTCGACAAGGCCAAACAGGCGGGAGATCCGTAGCTCGTCATCGTCCACGCCGGACGTGGCGATACCGCTTCGGACCCAGGACCCGGCATCCACTTGAATGCCCTTGGCCGGGACAGGGGTGAGTTTCCCCTCCAGGAACAGGTTGTCGATGTAGACCTTGATGTCCTGATGGTCGAACGGCAGGTGATCAGGGCCGGGATACTTGAGCCCGTATTCAGGCGAATCTTCCCATGCCTTGTTGGCGCTACCCAGCCTGGAAAGAAATAGCGGCCAGCGTTCCTGTAAAAAGGCGAAGAAGGCCTCATCGTCCGGAACGATCTCGGAGAGCGGCCAGGCTTTGAACCCATCATGGCCTTTGAGAACCTGGATGAGCCGCTCGGCCAGCATCAGCGGGATTTGGAGCTTGCCGTAGTGCAGGCGCAGCAAGGCGCGAAACAACTCCACCTCGTTGGCAATAAGTTCCGCCGCAATGCCGAACACATGACGGAGAATGAAATCCTTGGTGGCGTTGTCGCCCATGCGATCCGATGGCGACTTACGCTGGGCCTCGAACAGCGCGTCCAACAGGCTTCGGTCGAGCTTCTCGATGACCGGATAGCTCAGGTTGGGGAAGAGATCCCCCAGGTTGAACGACAGCTTGCGACCCGCCTGGAGCAGGTCGTAGGGCAGGGATTCCAGCTCGGCATCCTGCAAGCGGAGAATCACCACCAGGTCGGTATGTTCGCCTTGATCCCAGATCGAGCGGTACTTGGACTCATAGGCATATCTGAATTCGACCGGGTCACTGAACTCGATCAGCTCGAACCCACGCTCCCGAAGCCCCAGCGCCAGTTTTTCCTCGGTCAGCAGACCATCCGGGTCCGCGACCAGGGTCAGCTTGCTGACGTTGGGGACGAAGTCATTCAGGATAGCGTCTCGCCAGCTACTCATTGAACGCCTCCCTTGACGATGCGCAGCATCAGCAGCGACCGGATTTCCGGTACGATCTGCCGCGCTGATTGCAGTTCATGCCGCCACTCAGTTTCCTCGGCAGCGCAGCGGGCCAGACGGTACTGGCGCACTTCGGGCAGCCCCACCCGCTCGATGGCCTTCCGCCGTGAGGTAAAGGCGACCATGCCGCGCTCCTCTTCCCGGGTCACAGAAGCTATGTGCGCCTGCTGCAGGGCGTCGAACAGCTCCTGTCCGGCCTGTTCGGCAGCAATCTGCAAGCGCTCATGGGCGGTGATGGATTCCTCCTGGCCGAGGGTTGCCTGCACCTGAGTTTCGGCTGTCTGCAGCGCATCCCAGATGTGCCGAGCCGTGGGCAGAAACAGTTTGCCTTCCTCGCTCAGGAACACACTGACATATCCCCGCCGCACCATGGGGATGCGCAGGAGTTGTGTCTTCTGGTGCCTCCCGGCCTGAAGGCGGATCTCAAAGAGACCCCAGAGCCCGGAAATACTGGCTGGCAGTCCGCTTACGGTTACGCAAGGTAAAGGTTGGCCAGCCGCGACCTGCGGCAGGTTCAGGGCAAGGCCACGGACACGGCTGTTTTCGAGATTGAGCAGGGTTGCGTCGGTCAGGCGGTTCGCTTCCCGGGCGTTGAACACGGCTTTGCGATGTTCCTGACCGTCCGGCCAAGTCAGATCCCACCAAGAGCGTTTACGGCCGGCCGTGCCGCCGTGCGAATTGAGATAGCCCACCGTCATCCGCTCCACCCAGTGGGGCAGCGGATGGGAGCGCAGACGCTCAGCCGTCTGCACGTCCGGCTCTTCGGAGATGCCATAGATGGCGGAGGACTCGCGCACCTGCTGAATCTCATCGCGGATTCTGGCCACCGTGTGATCGACGGAGGTTTCGATACCGCCAGGATTAAGGATGGCCGAGGCGAACATATCTTCGAACAGTTCACCGGCCTGGGCGGAGTCAAGCACATCGCCGGTCTTGTCGATGCCGAACTCGTCGAAGATCACCGAGAGCTTCTGCTCCAGCACTTCGCGGACCCGGAACTCGACCGAATCCTCAAACACGAAGTTGATCGCACGCACCGTCTTGGGCTGGCCGATACGATCCACGCGACCGATTCGCTGTTCCAGCCGCATCGGGTTCCAGGGGATGTCGTAGTTGATGATGACATGGGCGAACTGCAGGTTCAGACCCTCACCGCCCGCATCGGTGGAAACCAGCACGCGGTGGGATTTGCGGAAGGCGTCCTGGGCCTGCTTGCGTTCCTCCATATCCATGGAGCCGTTCAGGGTGACCACCGAGATCCCCCGGGCTTCCAGAAACTCCTTCAGCATCTGCTGGGTCGGCACGAACTCGGTGAAGATCAACACCTTCAGGTCCGGCTCGTTTTCCTCGGCCTGCAGTTCGTAGATCCACTCGATCAACGTCTCGGCCTTGGCGTCCGGTCCCGCCTGTTCGCAGCGAACCGCCGCATCCAGCAGGGTCTCCACATGGCTGCCTTCGCTCTGCAGGGCCGACACATGGGATTTCAGCAGCTCATCGAGCAGCTCCTGGCCGTCCATGTCATAAATCAGTTCCGAGGATTGAGGACTGAGGGCTGAGTCTTCCGAATCGAAAAGGGTCTCTGATTTTTCACTCAGTCCTCGTTGCTCAGTCCTCAGCACTTCAAGACGGCGCTCAATCGTCGTCTTGATCGCCCGGGCGCTGGAAACCACCAGGCGCTGCATCAGGATCATCAGGAAGCCGATGTGGCGTTTCTTCTCGCGCAGGGCTTGGTTGTAGCCCTCGCGGACATAATCAGTCACCGCCTCATAGAGGAGTTGCTGCAGGCGATGGCGGCTCTCCCAGGCCACCGGGACCATCTGTGTGCGCCGGGGTTTGAAGAGCGGCTTGCCGTCGGCATCGATGGCCTTGCGTTTTTCGGTGCGGATGACATGCGGTGCCACCCGCTCACGGGAGACGCTGTCCATGTCCGGAAAGGCGTCATCATCCAGCAGGTTCATCAGGCGATGAAAGGCGTCGGTCTTCCCCTGGTGGGGAGTCGCCGAAAGGAGCAGCACATAGGGCGCGGCCTCCGCCAGGCCCTTGCCGAGTTTGTAGCGGGCGACCTGATCGGTGCTGCCGCCCAGCCGATGCGCTTCGTCCACGATCACCAGGTCCCAGCCAGCGGTAATCAGATCCTCGAACCGGCTGCGGTTGTATTCGGCAACGCGCTCGGCGGTCCAGCCGCGTCGCTTGTCCATGGGCTTGACCGAATCCAGAGAGACAATGACCTGATCGAACATCGACCAGGCTGAGTTCCGCTGGTCCGTCCCTGAAGCCAGGCGTTGTAATGTGCCAATGTCGTCGCCCAGCACAAGCTGGAACTGTTCATTGAAATGGGTCTGCATTTCCGCCACCCACTGGGTAGCGATTCCCTTCGGCGAGACGACCAATGTCCGACGCACCAGCCCGCGCAGCTTGAGTTCGCGCATGACCAGCCCGGCCTCGATGGTCTTGCCGAGACCCACTTCGTCGGCCAGCAGGTAGCGCACGCGGTCGCCGGAGATGGCCCGGGACAAGGCGTGGATCTGGTGCGGCAGCGGAATGACGTTGGACTCCATGGGAGCCAGCAGCACATGGCCGTCGATGGCGCTGGTGGAGCCTTCGAGCACCTCGGCCACCTTGGCGGCGGCGGCCACATAAGCAATGCGACCGGCCTCGATCTCCGGCTGCAGATCGGCACTCAGCGGCCGCAAGGCGGAGCGGGGCACGCGCACCACCGCGTCCTGGTTCGGCAACCAGACACGGCACACCGTCTGCCCCCACAAGGTCTGTTCTTCGATGACCTTGCAGGCGCTGTTATGAACGGTGCTGAATTGCCACTTCTGGGCACCACTGGAAGATTTCATTCTTGAACCTCCAGTCTCAACCTGTTTGGCTTGATGACGGAGCGTGACCAGTGCTGCTCCATAGCCTGGATAAACGCCGGACGAACCAGTTTGGCCCGTTGCGCCAGCCAGTCGTCTTGGTCAAATCGAAGATAGATGCCTTCCGCAGGCTGTTCGCTGAGTTTTGATGTCGATAGGAATTTTTGAACTTCCGGGTACGCGAAGTGCCCGAATGCGAGAACAGGAACTTGAGCAACACCCATTTCCGTAAAGAGATCATCCCGGCGCTTTGAAGATAGAAATCGGCCAAATCGTTTGTCATAAACATCGAAACCAAGAAACCAATCTGGCAAACGGTCATAAAAAACCGAGTGCTGAGCATAGCACCATTCCCCGAAGAGTATGAAATGGTCGGAAAGATGCTCAAACAGCGTACAGGCCCGTGGCGTCAACCAATCGCCAAGTTTTTTCCATTGACCAGATCCAGGTAAATGCAGGTATGCGCCCCTGTTCTGTACTCGAATATTTCCTTCCGAATCAAAAGAGATTCCCAAATTCGCGCCATCTACCTTTTCCTCAACAATAAGATTGTGCTGCAAGAATTCACCACGCTCCGATTTCGACAGTACCTTGTCATCCCGGATGTCAACACCAGCCAGCGTTGCCAAATGTGGTGTGGAGGGGAATTTGAAGAAATCTTCTTTCATATATCGCTCTATTCAGCGAACTTCGCATATTTGATCTTCGTATATTCAGGGCAAAGGAAATTAACGGTAATACCTACTTTCTCCAAGGAGTCCTTCCATCCCCACCATTTGTTGTCGGTTGCCTGCAGAATTGGCGGCTTATCCTTATGTGCATTTGCGGCAGCAACAAACTTACGATCCGATTTATCGAAATTTTCCAGTCCGTCGTGATCTGGGAACTCATCGTATGAATCACCGGTTTTTGTGATGGTCACTCTATCGCAATATTCTGGATTATGACGGTGGTCGTTCACCCATTTCATAAAAGCATCGCCAATACCAGGTTGACCCTTCATAGAAAGCTGCTGCCGATATTCGTTGAAGATTTCATCCCCCGCATCGACAACCAGGCAACGCTTTTTGATGACATGCTCAACCGCATTAATACATGCGAGCACACACGCTTCGGGTACGTCAGAGTCCGGGTCTGGTTGGTTGGCGAGATTGGCCGTCTTGGGCACATTGGTATCCACCAGACATTTCTTCGGCAGGCTCATTCCGATGCCTCCGCCTTTTCGACTTTCTGCATTCGCTTCTTCATGGCGGCCTTCGCCTGCTCAGTGATGTCACCCATTTCATCACCGAAGAAATTTTCCGGCCAGTTCTGGATGTTGCCAAAGATGTCAATTTGCAGAAGGTCGAGTGTAGGAGGGATCTTGTCAATATTTGCAAAGTAAGCCGACACTTTTTCTTGGGGAACCACGTTCTCGGCAATTCGACGTTGCAACCGCCGCAGAAAATGTTCCGAATGGGTCTCGATGACCAACTGAATATTTCTATCCGTCCCGTTTTCTCTTGAGTTGATCACGTCAATCATCACATCTGCCAAAGCAGATTGCGCACTCGGATGTAAATGAATTTCCGGCTGTTCCATAATGATTATTGAACCGGGAGGTGCGTAAAAACATTGAACCAGAACCGGTAGTACCTGTGAGATGCCAAACCCGACATCGGGAAGATCTACCCAGTCTTTTGATCCTTTTGTTTGGACATTGACTTCATATTCCTGGCGATTTTCAGCAATTTTTTTAACCCTGAAGCTATCAATTAGCCCCATGGATTTTAGGCTTGCGGCAATTATTTCCTCGAAAGGTTTGGTAAGCTTTTTATATCCGAGGCTAATTTTTCTGTTTTTGCTTGCAAGAAGGGCCGCGATGGTAAGTTCACCTGAATAACCAACACTTTCAGGTGTAATACCGCCCCAAGTGTAGAGTCTTTCCGTTTTGATTCTTAATGGCCCGAGATAGCATATCGACTTAAATAGCTTTTCTTGGGCGAGATTCAGATCTTGGACAAATTCCGAGTTTTTATAGTAGTTGACCACTTCATCAGGGAATCCATAAAAACGTACTGGTGGACTTGGATACCAGACTCTGCCCGGGTTTCTGATCAATGAATATTGTTCAGAATTGACCTCATATTGACCTGGTTTCTTTGCAGATGGGCTCATCCCAACTTTCAAAACAGATTCTTCGCCTTCCTTTAGGTGGTAATTTAATTCTTCGATTTTTAAACTATCCGAGTCTTTGTCGCCTGCTACCTTTGCAGTAAAGGCGATCGTATCAGCTGTAAAATTAGTCTGTGAAACGGTGTCCCTGAATTTCAATTTTTGAAATGTCTCCCACTCGTATTCAAAGGCGATCTCATTTTCGAGATTCCTTTGATAGACCATCTCGCGAAACGACCCCAGCTGAACGACACTGTTTTTACCACCTGGATAAAAAATAGCCTTGCGATCCTGTGATTCAGCTGTTTGTTTCAGCATCATCAGGAACTGACCAATGCTGGATTTTCCGGAGCTGTTTGCGCCGAAGATCAAAGAAATAGGGGCCAGGCGAATGGTGCCGGTATCCTTCCATCCTTTGAAGTTCTGTATTCGTAACTGTTTGAGCATAACTATTCCCCTCCCATCCGAGTTACCGCCTGGTCGTACCACATGAGCAGTTTGGGGTCTTCTTCGAGGACGTTGTTGGGGATCTTGTCGGCCACGGCGACGATAACGGCGTAGTCGCGTTCCTGCCAGGCTTTCTTGAATCCGGCGCGGACAGCTTCCAGGCGGAAGACCTTGAGTTTCTTTTTGACCTCTTTGTATTCCTCGAACTCCTTGAGCAGTGCCTTCTCGCGCAGTTTCTCCAAATCGCCTGCCTTGTTGGGATCGGGCACGAACCAGCGGTCGCGGGCCTTGGCGACCAAGGTCGGGTCGTCCTTGGGCAGGTTGCGCAGCTCTTTCCAGTTGGTGGAGAGGTAGGCGTGGATCTGCTCGGGCACGGGGCCTTTACCGTCGTAGCAGAGGAAGTTCTGGTTCAGTAGTTCGCGCAGATCGAGCTGGGCCTCGTTCTTACTCCAGCCACCGAGCTGCTGCATGAACTGCGGATTGATGTCGGAGAAAGTCTGCGGTTTCTCCCTAATGAGCTGGCGCAGCCACTGGATCGACGATGCCTCATCGCAAACGAACATGGCCATTTGTGTCAATTCGCCTGAGGTCATTTTTTTACGGTCGTATTCGGCCACCTGGTCTGGCAGGAAGTACATGCCGTCACGCTCGATGAAGCGCTGCGCCAGACCGATCTGGAACTCCTGACTGGAGATCGGCACGGGATAGCCCTTACGGACGTAATAAGCCACCATCTGGTCAAACAGGATGCGGGGATCACGTTCGGAGACAAACTGCAGCGAGGCTCCCTGTTGCTTAATTACCGGCAGATACTGCAAATGCGTACGGACAAAATCCCACACGCCTTCTTCGGTTTGTGCCTCTTTCTGGAAACGCTCTTCAAAACCGCCATTGGGTTTGTAGGCTGAGATAACGAGGTCTTGTTTGACGGCTGTAGTAGTTGTTATAGAAATGAAGCTACCTTTCTTTTTATCCAAGACTGATACATTTGCCACTACAAAACCAGCATCGGTAAGAGCGTTTTGAATAGCGTTCCATACAGCTGCCTTACTGTTAGAAAATTCAACCGTCATCCAGCGCCCTGGCTTTAGTACTCTGAATGCCTCTGAAAAACATGAGGTCATCAATACTCTATAGTCATGAAGATCTTTTTTCTGCCCTTTGTCTTCAATGGCTTCCTTTTCTCTGTGTGTAATTACCCCCAACCAAGATTCCCAAATAAAGTTGAGTTCGGCATAGTTTAAATTTGCACCGAAGGGTGGATCGAAAAATAAATAATCAATCGAACAGTCCGGCATATTTATGGATGTAGATGATTGGGTCGTTATTATCGATGTTTGTTTCTTGGACTTGAACGCCTCTACGTGCTTTTTAAGTGCCTGTTTGAGCATTTGAATGACGTTTAAATCTTTAACCAAGGAAGGAAGATACAAGGTGCCACTCGTAGGTCCACCGCCAGCTCCCCAAACCCCAGCTTGATATGTCAAGCCGTATCGTTTATTAATTCGAAAGGCAACAGCAGAAAGAATGTTCCAGTATATGGATGATGATGCTTTGCTCCTGTAAGTTGCCAGGGAAGCGAGCGTGCTCTTGTAATAAAAATGGTGTACGTGCGTGATACCATTCGGATCATTGCGTCTTGTTTCTCTGCCCTCAATCATTCGGTCAGTTGGATGCCATTTAGCTAATGGCATCTTCAGAATTTTTTCAATCTTAATCAGATCGGATTGATCTGGTTCTTTTTGACACCGCGTTGTCCCGACAGAATAGTTGATAAGAACAGGAACCTGCTTTGCTTGACGAATGGAATCATTCAGAGATTCGTCATAAATGGTTGACCAAGCCCTATCCAAACTTCTTTTGTTCAATGCGGCTTTACAATGACTACATGAAAATTCATCAAGAACTTTTCCTCCATTAATGTCTACAGCTTCATGCCAAAAGACGATTTCGTTAGCACATTCCGGACATACAAATACATCTGACCAAACGATGTAGTTTATTTTTCCTTTCCTTCCGTCAGAATGGATTGTTTCATACATCCAGCCGCACTCTTTCTCAACCTCGCGTATAATCCGTTTGGCTTCTTTCTCGAAGGCGGATGAATTTATTGGTGAATTGTAATTGTATGCAATAAAGGTTGCGGCTGGAGAGAGATCATTCTGAATTGTCCAACGTGGACCTAATTTGGAAAATTCCCGCCAAACCTTTTTTCCATTCTCGTCTATTTCTTCCTGCAAAATAATGCCGTCTGGTTTGACTTGGTATCCAAGCGAAATAACCTCATCTCTATCACCACACAATTGAGATGCAACACCAGTCATTCCTGTACCGCAAAAGCCGTCAAATACAATATCTCCTGGCTGGGTGTAACGCAGCAGATAGCGCATTATTGCCTTGTGCGGAACCTTTGTGTGGTATGGGTGCATTTTATAGAGGGGGTCATATTTTCCCTCACTTACATCAGCCGCAAAAGGCTCACGGTGGTAGTGATAGCCTTCAGGCTGCTCCGGCTTCTGCGCCTCCCACTCGGCGATGAAGTCAGCGATCCACGGGTTCGGGCAGGCGGTGTAGTACGGCGGGTCACTCAGGTTCAGGATGTCCTCGTCGCTGCCGATGGGAAAGCCTTCGATCTTGCGGAACTCCGGGTTGCGCAACCGGTCGCGTAGTAGCTCGGTGAAGTGTTGGCGTCGCGCTTCATCACTTGGGAATTCGATGCCGAGACAGGTGACCGGTTGCGGTTCTGTGTTCTGGGTTCTGTGTTCTGAGTTGAAAAGCTCGTCCTGTTTCATTTGTACTTGGCTCCCTTGAAGTCGCTGTTCTGTAAATACCGCAACAGTCCAGCGATCATCCGCGCCGTTGCTTCGGTTTCCGAATAGAGTTTTTGGAATTGATCTTGGTTTATGTAGCCAGCGTCGAGGGCGACGTAGAGTTGGGCTTGCACTTCGGATGCTGAGCCTTTGGCGGTGGATAAGAACTGGATGAACTCCTTGTTACCGCCTCTGCCGAAACCTTCAGCGATGTTGGACATGATTGAGACCGAAGCGCGGCGAATTTGGTCGCGCAGGCCGAAATCACGAGCAAACTGGCCGTCGTTTGACATGGCGTAAATTGCCTTTGTCAGTTCCCGGGCCTTTTGCCAGGCTTCTATGTCCTCGAATCGCTGAAAGCTGCTCATTGCATTACTCCAGTACGATGCGGACTTTGTTCTGGTCTTTGCCTTTAGTCAGGCTGTCCACGTAGTCACTGACTGCTTGCTTGATTTCATTTGGCGTAGATGGTCCAAGGTCGGTGACGATCTTCAGCAAATCGGCTTTCTTAACCGACACCTTCTGCAAACCAGCGAGGATGGTTTTTAAGGTCTGCACAAAATTGCCATCAACCGGGTCGGGCAGTTCCTTTGAATTCATGAACGACTGGATGACCTGCTTGTCATCCTCATGAAGCAGTTCCTTCACGTTTGCCTGAGTCATCGGATCGTCGAGATTGTTCAGCAGGGTCTTCGTCCACTGCTCTATGATCCGATCCAACTGTTCATCCATTTGATCGAGCTGCTTCGAACCAGCAACAAGTAACCCTGAACCAGAAACCCCAATTTCCGCCGCAGGCCGAAATTGGCAATGCGGGCAGATGGGCGAGGCGTCGAGGTTTTGCTCGGTTAGGGCGAAGCAGCTCTTCAGCCCGGCCAGGCGGTTCTGGTAATCGGTGAGCTGCTGCCGGGGCATCAGGTCGATACCGGCCAGTTTGAGCAGGGTTTGCAGGCGCTGATCGTTGAGTAATCCCGCCTTACGCTTGTCGTCGTTCACGCCCAGCCGGGCGCGCGCGTGGAGGGAGATGTATTGGTTGATGTAGTCGCGTTTGAGCTTTTTCAGTTTTTCGCCGACTTCGGACGAAAGGCGCGCGAGTTGCGGGTTCTGAGTTTTGAGTTCCGAGTTGATGGAATCCAAAACATCGCCCCGGATGGCCTTCACTTGATCAACCCAGAGATCCAGTCCTTGGGGTTTTGACTCGGAACCCGTAACCCGGAACTCGGAACCGCGGCTTGCGGAGGCTTCAGCCGTAGCAAGCCAAGCCGCCGTCGGGCTGTGGTCCATGATGAACTCGCGCAGGGCGTCCAGCTCATCCAGGGCCTTCACGGCCTTTTCGTGGGCCAGCACTTCGGGAGCGCTGTAGCGGAAGTTTTTCAGCTTACCCGGCGAGGAGTAGGCCTGGAGCGATTCAAAGAAGCCCTTGGCCTCGTCCAGCCCGCTGGCCTGGCTGGCTAGGTCGGTTCCCGCGAGCAGATCTAGCCCCCAGAAGGAGAGCCCTTCGCGCAGGGTCTGCTGGGTCATGACGATGCGCTTGACGATCTTGCCCACCGCTTGTTGCAGGTTCTGCACCGGCTCGTCCTTGCCCTGGGTGACGAGCTGGGCCATGCCCGGCGTCATGCCGAGCAGTTCGAACAGCGCTTTGAGCGCGGGCAGGTTCCATTCCTTGGGCTGCTCCAGGTGCTTGAAGCGGACCAGCTCGTCCATGCCGGTCGCGGCAAGCTGCTGTAGTCCGGTGGCGTCAAACTTTTTGCCCGGAATGGCGAGCACGATGTCGCCGGAATAGACCAGCGAAGCCAGGATGACCGCCACCCATTCCGGCTCAAGCCGACCACCGCCGGGGTTCATGTATTCCAGCCCGTGGTCGTCCTGGATGATCTCGCTGCGGTTGACTACCTGGCCGTGCCCCTTGGCCTTGACGGTATCGAGAATGAACTTGGTGTACTTCGACTTGTAGGGGTCGATCTTCTCGCCGTCGAGCAGCTCCAGGGCGTCCAGCACGGCGGTGGCCTGCTTGGTGCGGTTTTGCCCAGCGATGGCCCGTAGGGCGTCCTGTGCGGCCTGGGTGCGGTTATTGCCAGTGATCAGGACAGAGAAGAACGGATAGTCCGGGGCCTGGTTCTCAAAGTTTGGAGCAAGGCAAACACCGGCGATGGTGTTGACCAAGTCGCGGAAGTTAATGGTCTCGTGCGGCGATAGGCCAGAGAGATCACGGATGGACTTACCTTTGACCCACTCAACCATGGATTTGGCTCGTCCTTGATAGGTAACCTCGAAGGCATCATTCATGTGTTTTTGTAGCCACTGAACCAGCTTCCTTAGGAAGCCGTTGGCCTTCGATTCATAGGTTGCTTTGGCGTGACCCGATGATGTCGCCGCAAGATCCAAGGCTGCCGCGTAGTTCTTCAACTCGGCCTGGAATTCTTCGTCAGAACCTTTCAGACGGAAAAAAACTTCATCGCTAGTTTTGTCGTCTTTGAAGCGTGGAGGATCATTGGGTTGAATGAAGTAGAGGTAAAAGTCGCGCTGCGGCACAGCTGTAGAACGCTCATTGGGAGCGCCGAAAAAGAGGTAGCCAGATCGAGCTGCCTTGTGCTCTTGCCAGATCAATTCATGTTGCCATATTTTGTATCCAGTCACATAGGTGCTGTCCTGACATTCCATGACTCTCTTGAGCGCCTCATAGTAGAAACGATCGAGTTGAGCCTGCCCCAGGCTTTCGGCCCTTTTTTCGATTAGAGCGTCAAAGTCATCGGTTTTCTTCAAATCAAGATAAAACTGGCGGTTATCGGCATTGAAGGAGATGAACTGGCCGCTGACCGTTTTGTGGATCTCGCGCAGGACCGTTTCCACATGGGTCTGGAGATCCTTGTCGGGCTCGTCGCTGCCCAACTCAGCAATTAGAGGATCAAAAAGACAGAGGCGGTCGCGCAGCTCCTCGGCGGATGCGCCCATGGGGGCATAGATGTCGCCAGTGGTAAGGCGGTGGACGGACAGCGCATGGATCAGGCGCACCGCCATCGGCTTGTATTGCTTGCGGGTGATGGCGTTCTCGATGCGGGATTCCAGAACCTGGCTGCAATCAATGACTGCCCGGATTTCAGGAATGGCGCGGAACGAGGCGTTCTGTTTGAGCGTGTTCCAGTAGCTGTCGAATGCGATCAGGCCGGGCTCATCTTGTGGCACGTCCTTATCGAGAATGCTTTTCATGCCCATGGACAGAGTCTTGAGCACCTCGCGCTTTTCTACCACGGTGACACGCTCGAAGGTGTCGATGTAATCGGGATGCACCGGGAAGAGCCGGACAAACTCGTCCATGCGCTCGTTGAGCCCACCGTAGTATTTGGCGAAAGGCATCAGGTATTCGCGGATTTTGGCCTGCTGTTCGGTGGTTTTCTTGAGCAGACGCTCGGCCACGACAAATTTCACGTCACTGCGGGCAATAAGAACCTGTTCGAAACGATCCTTCACACGACGAATGCTGTCAGCTACAAACGCAAAGCGCGGGCTATCGAAAATAGCTTCCTGAACACCTGCCATAAAACGAAAACGCAAATCTTTGCATACTTCGCCTACTTCACGCAGGAAGTTGAGGTCAAGGATCAGCTCCTGATCCTTACGGGTGCGTAGGTAGTCAAGTAACTCGTCAACAACCAGCAGCAGTCCGTGATCTGGAAAGGCTTCGCCGAACTTGGCCATCATGTCTTCGAAGGCCCGTTTATGGCTGGTGATGGTCCCGACTTCGGGGAACACATACTCCACGCCAAGTTTTTCGAGATGCTCTTCCAGTTCGGCCACCAGGATGTCGCGCAGGGACATGGTGGTGGCACCGATCTCGGTACGGATGACCTTGAACCGACCGGCGATCTGAGCGGCTGCGTCGCGGACACCATCGTTCTTCAGCCCTTCCAGCAGGGAGGCATCTGCGGCAAGGCTGGAGACCACCGACATCAAGTGCGACTTACCGGTGCCGTAATTACCGACCACCAGCAGCCCCTTGTTATCGACCGGGTTGTCGAACTGCATCTGAGGAATGACAAGCTGCGTGAGCCGTTCGGCCATTTCCTCGGAAATGACATAGGTGTTCACGAGGGTGTGCGCGGCGCTCGATTTGTCCGCGTCACGCAACTGAACGACCGACTCGATCGGGTCGAATTGGATTAGATCACCGTATTTCATCTTTACTTCTCCCCCCCTCCATTCTTGAAAGATCAATAGTCGCGCTGCCATCCATGCCCACAATCAGCGCATCGACCGAGTCATAGTTGCGGTACTCGGGATGGCCGGTTTCGGCGTACAACAGCCTCCCTGAATTCATGGTTCCGTTCCACGAAGCGACCACGGTCCGGTTTCTCGAAAGGGCCTGCAGCAGACGCAAGGGATCCTGCTGGAGATCCTTGTCGAAGAGGATCTCGAGATTATCCAGCACCACAGGTGACTGAGGCTGGTCCGCGATCTGGTCGAGGATGCCCGGCAGCCGCAGTGACCGCTGCTTTGCCGTCAGCTCCAGCAGTTCGCCTGAAAGCGCCAGATTGACGTTGATGACGGATGACCCGAACCCCTCGGCAACTTCCCGAAGAACGCCGGTCTTGCCGGAACCGGTCTCCCCCACCAGCAGTACCAGGCGGTGATACAGCCCTTCGGCGGCCTGAAGGGATCGTTTTATCTTGTCGTGAATCGGTTCGGCCATGGTCGCCCCTTACTGCTCGGTGTCCGGCTTGTCGGATTTTTCCGCCGCACCGCCGGAGCGAACCCATGCGTCCACTTCGTCTTGTTTAAATTTCCAGAGTCGGCCCATGCGATGGGCCGGCATGCCGGGCCTGCCAATCCACTTATATACAGTATCTTTGCTGACCCCCAGGTGTTTGCAAATCTCATGAATCGACAGCCAGCGGTTTTCCGAATCAGGCATGGGAGTAACTCCGACCACGGGGAAGATATCGTTGCGGGTGGGAAAATGAAGAGCCCCTCCTATTGAATGAGAACATTTCTAGAGAATGCATTAGCCCACAGGAAAAGGTCAAACTATTTAAGCCGGTTTCATCTGGTTTGACGAGGTTTCGGCCAGGTTCCGGCCGAAACCTGTCCCTCGATTGCCAGCTCATTTCGGAATATCCGCCCCCCCCCTTAACCATCGTCGTCGGCCCCTCCCCAACGGCACCAAAATCGTAAAAAAATGATGACCCTTGGAAAAGGGGCGTTTTAGCCTCCTTTTCGGCAGATGGCTACTTAAGGCGCCGGTGTAGCCTGTTAGCACCGACGGAGAAAAGGAGGACTCGTCGAGTGCTAGTCGGCAAAAGGTGTCGGCGCCAAAACCATACAAACCAGGAGAAAACGATGGAAACGAAAACAAGCGGGAAAAAGAAATCCCCATGGAGGAAGACGGAGACCCTGGAGGCCGAAATGGCAGGACTGGGGGATCGGACGTATGTGGTGAAAGACCTGAATCTGGAGGATTATCTGGAGATCCTCAGCTATCAGGTAGTGGTGCTCAAGCAGCAGGCGGCGTCCTATATCGACCCATATTGGGAAAACCAGATGCGCGAAAATCAGAGGCGCCCGGTAACGGATCGGTCGCAGCTGTCCTGCCGGATCCGGCTCAAAAACGACTCGGTGTACCCCGAATGGTATTGGAATTACTGGGTTTCTGGAACGAATGACAAAGGAGAACCCTGCCGGCGCCCCAAAGGGCAACACATCCGCCGGGGGGGCAAAGGCTACTCGTATCCGATCCAGACCCTGCTCCGCCATTCGCGGGACTGGGAACATGAGATGGTAACAAAAACGGAAGAGGCTTTGACCCATATTCGGCGCCAAAACCACTACTTGGCGAAGGCTAGGCAATCCATCCGCGAGGCCATCAAGTCCTGCGGAGCTCTGGAAAGTCTCGACGAGAGCCGGAAGGACTCGTAGGGCAGCGCATGATGTCCCTAGTTTGAAAACACAACAACCCAATGAAGGGAAATTCTAATGAAAAGAGAGAAAAAACCGCGAAAATGCCTTCCGACGGCGATGCTGGACTTTGACCAGATGGCCGCTAAGTGGGCGAAACCGCTGGTTAAAAGGAGCGATGTGAAAGAATTCAGTTGCGGCTTGATCGCCCCGAAAACGCTCGCAAATTTGGCGGCTCGGGGGGAGGGCCCCCCGTACTACTACGTATCCGGCTATGCCGTTTATCAGACGACCGACCTCACGGACTGGTTCACGGATACTTACGGCCCCTCCCAACTCTCGTAAAAAGACAGACTTATTACCACGTCTATTGTTCACCATTCCTTACCAGGCGTCCTTTCGCGGGACGCCTGTTTTTTGTTTGCCCAGCTGCTGTTAGCGAAAGCATTATTCACGGATTTCCCCGCTGTCAGTATGGCTGGCGACCACAGGAGGGAATCGGAGGGGAAAAAAGGGAAGGGTTGCCTGTCGAAGACTGGGGGTCGGTAGAATCTTGCTACCTATCTTGCAACCCAACCGGGAAAATCGAGCATAAAACAAGAACAGGCACCCACGGAATTAACCGTAAGTGCCTGTTTTTATTTGGTGGAGCTGAGGGGGATCGAACCCCTGACCTACGCATTGCGAACGCGTCGCTCTCCCAGCTGAGCTACAGCCCCAAAACGCGGTAAAGATAATCCAAGCGAACGGAATTTGTCAATGAAAAGCTTCCACGCCGGGGCCAAGAGGTAGGCGTAGGGTGAAGACCGCGCCACCATCTTCGTTGTGGACTTCGATGGTGCCCCGATGCTGCTGCAGGATGCGCTGGCTGATGGCCAGACCGAGGCCGGTCCCCTGTTTTTTCGTGGTGTAGAAAGGGGCGAAGATTTCCTTGAGAACTTCTGGGGGAATGCCGCCGCCGGTGTCTTGGACTTGGACAACCAGCGCCGGCTCGTCGCGCAGATGTCCCAATCCGGCACGGATGCGCAACACCCCACCTTCACCCATGGCGTGTCGGGCATTGTCGATGATATTCATCAAGACCTGCAACAGTTTCTGGTCATCCCCCTGGAATGGTGGCAACGCGCAATCATAATTCAGCTGAACCTGAATGCCGGAACCACGCAGGGCATCGTCCTCCAGAACCAGGGCCTGCTCAATGATCCGCTCGATCCGGCATTCGTTGTAGCAGAGCAACTGTTTCCGGGAAAACCCGAGAATTTCCGAAAGGATCTGCTCCATGCGCCGGGTTTCACGTTGGATGATCTCGCAGTATTCCGCCTCCTTGCTCCCCGGCGTCACCCGCTGCCCGAGACGCTTGGCGAAGCCGCCGATGGGGACTAGCGGGGTTTTGAGTTCATGAGCGATGGAGGCCGCCAGTTCCCCGAGAGCCGCCATCTTTTCTCCCTGGATCAGGCGCTCCTGCGCCTCCCGCAACTCCCGGTTGACCGTTTCCAGGCGCTGCATGAGCATGGAGTTGTCGATGGCGGTACCCGCCTGATGGGCGAAGAGTTCGAGAAAACGCAGGCGGTCGAGGCCAATGGGCTCGCCGCTTTCGCAACTGTCGACGACCAACACACCGAAGGGCCGATCCTTGGTGCGTAGTGGCGCACAGGCGTAGGGGCCCAATTGCAGCTCGGCGGCCAGCGCTGCCCCCGCCGCCGGTTCGGTGCCGGGCTGGGAGACAAAGATGACGCGCCCCTTGAGGACCGCCCGTGCCAGGGCGTTGTCCTCGGCGTCCAGATTGAGGCGCTGGCGCATGACTTTCTGGGAAAAAGGCATTTGCCGCTGGATTTCGCGGATTTCCGGGCTCACTGCGGGCTGCTCCCAGGCCCCGCGCTCGTCGTGGGGGGGGAAGACCAGAGCGGCGCCATCCTGGTCGACGCCAAGCATCCCCTGCAGGGAGCCGCTGCGTTCGTTGACAGTAAAGAGCATGGCACGTTCGAAGCCGCCGCCGGCAGGGATGGTCGCCGTCGACAGGATCAGGTGCATCAGTTCGTTGAGGTTGAGGGTGCTGTGAATTGCCCGGAAGGTCCGGTAGAGGAGGGAAAGTTCCTGGAATTTGAGATCATTTTCCGCCGAGAGGGTTTCCAGCCGCTCGAGGGTCGCCACCCGCTCCAGGGCATGGCCGAGGAGGGAACCGACGGAATGATAAAATTCGCGGCTGGCATGCTTGCTCGCCAGGGGCAGCTCGGCCGGTTCGCGGTCGAAAAAGAGGGTCAGGTTACCCAAGGGGCGCTGTAGAAAGCGCAGGGGCATGATCACCATGCGCAGCGGGGGGGGCTCTCCTCCCGAATCGGCAGGGAGCTCGTCGAAGTAGAGAGGCTCGGCCTGGCGCAGGGCGCGCTGGCCATACTCTTCTTCAAGCTGTTCCAGCCGGGGGCGATATTTACGATAGAGGGAATCGATGCGCAGGGAACTGCTGCCCATGACGGTACCGCCGAGCAATGGGCGCAGAATGACACAGGCGGCCTGGGAATGGCGATGGATGCTCTTGGCGGCGGTGGTCAGCAGTTCCTTGAACTGCTGGGCGTGGGTCAACTGGCGGCCGAGGTCGGAAAGAAACGCCAGCTGCTCCATGCGCCAGCGATCTTCGGCCTGAATAGCGACGTTGCGGGCCAAGGTCGCGAGTTCCTCGGCGACGAGAGCGAGGGTACGTTGGTCCTGTTCAGAGAGCTCGGCATCATCGGCGAGAGTCAGGGCGAGAACGCCAAAATTTTCTTCGCAGCAGAAGACGGGAAGGTACAGGGTCTCGGTCTGGCGCTGGGGTTGACGGGAGGTCAGGGCCTGACCGGGGGGGGAGTCGGCGACTTCCTGGCGGCAGGGGCGAAAGAGCTGGGAGCCGCCGGCATCGATCGATTGCGCAAAATAGCGACCACCGGAGTCGAGCAACAGCAGGGTAACACCGTCTACCGGATAACAGCGCTCCAGGAGCTGAAGAATATCCTTAAAGGCCTGGGGTTGGTCATGGACCGCGCAATGGGCAATGCGGACAACCTTGTAAAGAAGTTCAAAGCCATCGCACTTCATGAACCGTTCTCCCTGGGGCGCGTCATCATTTCATAGGGTTCAACCGATCCGTTCTTGGCGCTCCTGCTCGGTTTTGCAGTCGATACACAGGGTCGTCACCGGGCGGGCGCGCAGCCGGGCTTCGCCGATTTCTTCGCCGCAACTGTCGCAGATGCCGAACTCACCGGCATCGATCCGCTCGATGGCTTCCTGGATCTTCATGATCAGCTTGCGCTCGCGATCGCGAATGCGCAGCTCGAAGTTACGATCCGATTCCAGGGAAGCGCGGTCGGTGGGATCGGGAAAGTTGGTCTTTTCGTCCGTCATCTCCGACACAGTTTTATCGGCTTCCCGCAACAGACCGTCGATCTGGGATTGCAGGAGCTGCCGGAACTCTTCGAGTTTTTCCTTGTTCATGCAAGGGTCTCCTTGGCTTTTGTTTATCCCGGCATATTAGGTTAATCAGCTTCTAAAGTCAATCCGGATCGCCGCCCCAGAAGTGGGTAACGACCGAAGAAACCGGCGTTCAGTACTTTCCCTGAAATTGCACATAGAGGATAAAAGCCAATAGGGCCACCGCCAGCCAGCAGGAGATGATGTCGGTCGTCTTCACCGGCGGCGCCTGAGCCATGACACGGGTCTCGTCGCTGATCGCCGACGGCGGCACTCGGGTCAGAAGTGCCCGGACCAGATCGGGAAAGTCGGCGTAGGCGTTGGAGAGAATGACGAATTCCTCACCGACGCAGAGGGTGAGGAAAGCCCGCTTGCGCACCAGGACCGTCTCAACGGCGGTCATTTCGGCAAAGGACAGGTGCTTGCTGCGCAGGAACTTATGGACGGTGATCCCTTCGTCCGTAATGACCGCCCGGCGAAAAACGCTCTCCACAAAAAAGGCGGTGACCGGCAGCAGCATAAAACCGAGAATCAGCGCCTTGGCCAAGGGCTGTCCCTGGGCCAGCACCGTGACCAACAGCGCCAGGGAAAGGACCAGGAGCAGAGCCAGGGGCAGAAGAAAGGTCCGGCGGATATAAAAGGTCTGTTCTTGAGGCACGATAGAAACTCCCGGTCGCTCACGCGGCCTGTCGGTTAGTCGTTGCGGATGAAGGAGCCACTCTTGCCGCCATGCTTTTCCATCAAGCGGATTTCGCCGATGACCATGGCCTTATCCACCGCTTTGCACATATCGTAGACACACAGGGCCGTGGCGGCAACGGCGGTCAGGGCTTCCATCTCCACCCCGGTCTGGCCGGCGACCTTGACCGTCGCCTCGATTTCGAGACGCCCCTCACCGGGATGGGGCAGGAATTCGATCGCCACCGAGGTGAGCAGCAGCGGATGGCAGAGGGGAATTAGCTCGGGCGTCTTCTTGGCCGCCATGATCCCGGCGATGCGGGCCACGGCCAGGACATCCCCCTTCTCGAAACCCCGGTCGAGAATCCGGGTCAGGGTCGCCTCATTCATGCGCACCTCCCCCCGGGCCACGGCGACGCGACGGGTCGGTGCCTTATCTCCCACCTCGACCATGATCGCCTTGCCCTCAGCGTCGAAATGGGTGAATTGATTATCGCTCAAGAGAACCTCCGGAAAAGCGGTGATTGGTGACTGGTGATTAGTGATTGGCGGACCTGGTTTTAACCAATCACCAATAACAAATCACTGTTTCTACTCAAACAGCCCATCCAGCGCCTCTTCGGCGCGGCGGACGCCGATCAGCTCCATCCCCGGCGGGGCTTCCAAGTTCTTCAGGTTGCCGGCGGGGAGGAGGCAGCGATCGAAACCGAGCCGGGCCGCTTCCTTGACCCGCAGTTCCGGCCGGGAGACGGCCCGCACCTCGCCGGCCAGGCCAACCTCGCCAAAAAGAATAGTGCGGGCTGGGATCGCTTTATTGAGATGGCTCGAAGCCAGCGCCGCCATCACCCCGAGATCGACGGCGGGCTCGGCCAGACGCACCCCGCCGGCGACGTTGAGAAAAATATCCTGAGCCAAAAGCGAGAGACCGACCTTCTTTTCCAGCACCGCCACCAACAGCGAAACCCGGTTGTGGTCGATGCCCATGGTCGTGCGCCGGGGCGTGCCGTAGGAGGAGCCGGAGACCAGCGCCTGCAGTTCCACCAGGATCGGCCGGCTCCCCTCCAGGGCCGGGACCACGGCGCTACCGGCGGCCCCTTCCGGACGCTCGGCGAGAAAGAGTTCCGACGGGTTGGTGACCTCGGCCAGCCCCGCTTCCCCCATGGAAAAGACGCCGATTTCGTTGGTCGAGCCGAAACGGTTCTTCACCGCCCGCAGAATCCGGTAGGGATGGCCGGGATCTCCTTCGAAATAGAGGACGGTGTCGACCATGTGTTCGAGCATACGCGGCCCGGCGATGGAGCCGTCCTTGGTCACGTGGCCGACGATGAAGGTCGGGATGCCGTCCCCCTTGGCCACCTGCATCAGTCGTCCGGCGCATTCCCGCACCTGGCTGACGCTCCCCGGTGCCGAATCCAGGGCGGCGGTAAAGATGGTCTGGATCGAATCGACGACGAGAAAGGCCGGCTTGAGCTCGCGCACCCGATCGAGGATTGTTTCGAGCGCCGTTTCCGGCAGCAGAAAGAGGTCGCGGGCGGCGACGCCGAGTCGTTCCCCGCGTAGCTTGACCTGGCGGGCCGACTCCTCGGCGGTGACGTAGAGCACCGTACCGACCCGGGCCAACCGATCAACGGCCTGCAACAGCAGCGTCGATTTGCCGATGCCGGGATCGCCGCCGATCAGGGTGAAGGACCCGGCCACCACGCCGCCGCCGAGCACCCGGTCGAGCTCGCCGATGCCGCAGCGCATGCGGTCATCCTCGCTGCTTTGCACCTCGGTCAGGCGTTGCGGGGGCAGGCCGGAGGCGGCGGTCGTCTGTTTCCCCTTGCCTTTCAGCACCGCCAGGGTTTCTTCGACCAGGCTGTTCCACTGGTGACAGTCGGGGCATTTACCGAGCCACTTGGGACTCTGATAACCGCATTGCTGACAGGTATAGATGGATTTCTGTTTCAACCGGATTCCTTCCAAGGCTCAAAAGCTTCTCATCTTAGGCAAAAGGACTGGGAAGTGTCAATCATCAAGGGCGACCTGTCGGCGTGTTGACATCCCGCCGGGGGCTGATAGAAGTCATGAAAGAGGGGCTTGGCGCGCCGCTTACGACGGCGGGAAAGGACCACCCATGAACACGACCATCCTCTTTTCCGTGGGGAGCTTTATCCTGATCCTGGCGGCGCTGGTCCTGCTGCGGGCCAAAAACGCCCGCTTCGAGGTCAAGCCGTCAGACATTGTGGTGGCGGTGGTGCCGGTGGTCCTCTTTCTGCTGGTCACCGGCAAACTGCAGAAACTTGAGGTCGGCGAGGGGGGCGTCAAGATCGAGACCGCCTTCGTCCAGGCCTCGGCGTCGACCATCGATAAACAGGTGACGCCCCTGGTCGGCATCCCCGCCGAGCCGGTGCGGCTCGGCCCCAAAGGCGGGGTCAACGAAATCCCCCGCCTGCTCGAAAGCGAAACCGAGGGCCTGACCTTTCGCCTCGGCCACGGCGGCTACTGGGGTCCGGCCATCGCCGAATACTTCGCCGCCCTCTCCCGCCAACCCTTCCTCAAATACGTCATCATCGAAGACCGCGACGGCCGTTTCTTTGGCCTGGCCAACGCCCGGGCCCTGGCTGAATTTTTCGAGCAGGGGTACGGCGCTCCCGTCCTCCCCGAACAGTTCGCCGCCTGGCTGAACGAATCGGACACCAAGGCCCTCGTTCAACTGCCGGGCTTCATCGGCGCCGCCGATGCGGTCAGCAAAGGGACGGACAAATATCAGGCTCTGCTCAAGATGGAAACTCTCGCCGTCGACCGGCTGCCGGCGACGAATGAGGCGGGACGCTTCGCCGGCATGGTCGAGCGTTCACGGCTGACCGCCAGTTTGCTCATCGACGTGGCGAAAAATCTGAACAAATAACCTTCCCGGGAGGTGATCCATGACCGACAAGTCGGGCTTCATCCGCTGGTTCGAGACCCTCGGCAACAACGATGTGCCCCTGGTAGGAGGGAAAAACGCCTCCCTTGGCGAGATGATCGCCACCCTCAAGGCCGAGGGGATCCGGGTGCCGGACGGTTTCGCCACCACCGCCGAGGCCTACCGGCAGTTTCTCACCGCGAACGCCCTGGATGAAAGAATCCGCACGCTGCTCGCCGACTTCAAGGCGGGAAAGGCCTCCCTGGCCGAAACCGGCGCCGCCATCCGCAAACTGATCCGCCGAGGGCGCTGGCCCGCGGATCTGGCCGACGGCATCGCTGTCGCCTATCGCGAACTGGGTGCCCGTTTCGGCCGCGACGAGGTCGACGTGGCGGTGCGCAGCAGCGCCACCGCCGAGGATCTGCCGGAAGCGAGCTTCGCCGGCCAGCAGGAGACCTTTCTCAATATCAGCGGCGAGGAGGAGCTGTTAGATGCCTGCCGCAAATGTTACGCCTCGCTCTTCACCGACCGCGCCATCAGCTATCGCGACCACCACGGCTTCGATCATCTGCAGGTCGCCCTCTCCATCGGCGTGCAGAAGATGGTGCGCTCCGACCTGGCCGGGGCCGGGGTGATGTTCTCTCTCGACACGGAAACCGGCTTCCCCGACGTGGTAGTGATCGACGCCGCCTGGGGGCTGGGGGAAATGGTCGTACAGGGGGCAGTGAATCCCGACAGCTACACGGTCTTCAAGCCCCTTCTAACCTGGCCCGGGTTGCGGCCGATTTTGCGCAAACGCCTCGGCACCAAGGAGAAAAAAATGGTTTACGGCCGCGGTGGCAGCCACGCTACCCGGATCAGCGACACCACCGCCGACGAGCGTCACGCCTTCGTGCTCTCCGACGACGAGGTGCTGCACCTGACCCGCTGGGCCTGCGCCATCGAGCGTCACTACGACCGGCCGATGGACATGGAATGGGCCAAAGACGGCGAAACCGGCGAACTTTACATCGTCCAGGCCCGGCCGGAGACGGTGCAGTCCCGGCGCGAGGCCGGGGTGCTGATGAGCTACGCCCTGGAGGAATCGGGGCCGCTGCTCCTCACCGGGTTGGCCATCGGCGAGGCGATCGCCGCCGGACCGGTGCAGGTGATCAAGAGCGCCGCCGACATCGAGCGCTTCGTTCCCGGCAGCATCCTCGTCACCGGCATGACCGACCCCGACTGGGTGCCGGTGATGAAAAAAGCCGCCGGTATCATCACCGACCACGGCGGCCGAACCTCTCACGCCGCCATCGTCAGCCGCGAACTCGGCATCGCCGCCGTGGTTGGCACCGGGCACGGCACCAGCGAACTCAAGGACGGCCAGGAAGTAACCCTCTCCTGCGCCGAGGGGGAAACGGGCAAGATCTATCGGGGCCGGCTCAAGTTCCGCGCCGAGGAACTGAGTCTCGACCAACTCCCCGAAATCCGCACCCGCATCATGCTCAACATCGCCAGCCCGGCGGCGGCCATGCGCTGGTGGCGCCTCCCCTGCCGGGGGATCGGCCTGGCGCGCATGGAGTTCATCATCAACGGGATTATCCAGGCCCATCCCATGGCCCTGGTCCATTTCGACCAACTGGAAGACAAGGAGACGAAACAGCGCATCCGCGAACTGACCCGGAATTATCCGGATAAATGCGAGTACTTTGTCGACCAACTCGCCCAGGGGATCGCCACCATCGCCGCCAGCCAGTACCCGGAGCCGGTCATCGTGCGTATGAGCGACTTCAAAACCAACGAGTATGCCGAGCTGATCGGCGGACGCCAGTTCGAGTTCGCCGAGGAGAACCCGATGATCGGCTTCCGCGGCGCCTCCCGTTACTACAGCGACCGTTACCGGGCCGGTTTTGCTCTGGAATGCGCCGCCATCCGCCGGGTGCGGGAGATCATCGGCCTGACCAACGTCATCGTCATGATCCCCTTCTGCCGCACCCTGACGGAAGCGGATCGGGTGCTCGCAGTCATGGCCGAGGAAGGGCTCACGCGGGGGGAGAAGGGTCTGGAAGTCTACGTGATGGTGGAGATTCCGGCCAACGTTATCCTCGCCGAGGAGTTCGCCCAGCGTTTCGACGGCTTCTCCATCGGCTCCAACGACCTGACCCAGCTGACCCTCGGCGTCGACCGTGATTCGGCGATCCTGAAGACCCTCTTTGACGAACGGGACCCGGCGGTGATGGCCCTGATCCGCCAGGCGATCACCTCGGCCAACCGCACCGGCACCAAGATCGGCATCTGCGGCCAGGCCCCCAGCGACCACCCCGAATTCGCCGCTTTTCTGGTCGAGGCCGGGATCGACTCCATCTCCCTCAATCCCGACAGCGTCCTCGGCGTCATTCTCCGTTTGGCCGAGCTGGAGTCCCAACGCCCGGCCTGAGGGCGCGCTTTCGCATTGTCTTTTGCCGCCAAAATCCGTAGACTTGGAAAGATTAACGACGGAGGTGGCAATTGACCAAGATCCCCCTCAAATACGGCACCGCGACCCTCACCTGCGATCTTCCCGGGGCGCGGGTGCTGCGCCCGGCGACCATCGCGTCGCCGCCCTCCCCTCGGGAGCTGATCGCGTCGGCCTTGGCTGCGCCCATCGCCTCCCCCCCACTGGAGGCGATTGTCCGCCCCGGCGAGAATGTGGTGATCGTCACTTCCGACATCACCCGCTACACCGGCAGCGAGCACTACCTGCCCCTGCTGGTCGAGCGCCTCAACGCCTGCGGCGTGTTGGATAAGGAGATCGCCGTCGTCATTGCCCTCGGCATCCACCGCAAGCAGAGCGAGGCCGAGCAGCTCAAGATTCTCGGCTCACTCTTCGGCCGCATCGCCGTCTTCGATCACGATTGCGACGATCCGGCGCAGCTGGTCGATCTCGGCGTCACCGCCACGGGCATCCCGGTACGCATCAACCGGCGGGTGGCCGAGGCCGACCGGGTGATCGTCACCGGCACCGCCGGTTTCCACTATTTCGCCGGCTTCGGCGGCGGCCGCAAGGGGCTGGTCCCCGGTGTCGCGGCCCGGGAAACCTGCATGGCCACCCACTTTTCGGTCTTCAATCCGCCAGAGGTCGGCGGCAAGCATCCCCTGGCGAAAACCGGCATTCTCGACGGCAACCCGGTCCACACCGCTCTGCTCGAAGCGGCGCGGATGGTGCGTTGCGACTTCCTTCTCAACACCGTCCTTGCCCCCGACAAGCAGATCCTCGGTGTCTTCTGTGGCGAACTCGATGCCGCCCATCGTGCCGCCTGCGAGCTCGCCCGCGAGTTCTACACCGTCCCCCTGGAGCAGCCCGCCGATCTGGCCGTCGTCTCCTGCGGCGGGCATCCCAAGGACATCAATTTCATCCAGTCGCAGAAGGCCTTCGATTACGGCGTTCAGGCCCTGCGCCCCGGCGGCACGTTGATTCTGCTCGCCGCCTGCCCCGATGGCTTCGGCAATCCGACCTTCTTCGACTGGTTCCGCTATCAGGATCTGGACACCTTCGAAGCGGCGCTGCGGGCGCGCTACGAAATCAACGGCCAGACCGCCCACGCCACGTTGAGCAAGGCCCGCCAGTACCGGGTGATTCTGGTCAGCGGTTTCAGCGCCGAGCAGACCACCGCCATGGGGATGGAGAAGGCCGCCGATCTCGACGCCGCCCTGGAACTGGCAAAAGCAGGATTGTCGACATCCCCCCGGATTGTGGTCATCCCCGACGGCGGCACGGTCCTGCCCGAGGTCAAGTCATGACCCGCGAAGAGACCCTGGCCCAGGTCCTCCAGTCGGACAGCCTGCCGACGTTGCCGGCGGTGGCGGCCAAGCTTTTGGCCATCGCCTCGCGGGAAGAGACAACCATGGCCGAGATCGCCGATCTGGTCTCGATGGACGTGGCCCTCTCGGCGAAAATCCTCAAAGTGGTCAACTCGGCCTTTTACAGCTTTCCCCAGTCCATCGGCTCGATCCACAAAGCGGTCTCGGTCCTCGGCACCAACGCTGTGCGCAGCCTCGTCCTCTCCTTTTCGCTGCTCAGCATCAAGGCCAAACGCACCGGCGAAGCCTTCGACTACGATGCCTTCTGGAGTCGCTCCCTGGCGGCCGGGGTCGCGGCCAAGCTGATCATGAGCCAGATGAAGCAGACCGATCCCGAGGAGATTTTCATCGCCGGGATGCTGCAGAACGTCGGCGAAATGATCCTGGCTCGCGCCTTCCCCCAGCAGTACCCGCCCCTGCGCGAGCAGGCCGGCGGCGACGAGGAACGCCTGCTGGCTTTGGAGCAGGCGGCTTTCGCGGCGGATCATGCCTTCATCGGCGCCAAGGTGCTGCAACACTGGAAATTGCCCTCATCGCTGGTGCTGCCCACCGCCTACCACCACAGCCTCGATCAGTTCAAGGGGGGCAAACCGGAACTGCTGCGCACCGCCCGGGTCGTCTATCTCTCCTCGCTTCTCTCGGGCATGTTCTATTCGCAGCGCCCCGACCTGCTGCACAAGCAGTTTCGCACCGAGGCCGCGCGCCTGCTACGCTTCGACGGCCGGGTGCTGGACCGTATCGAAAACAGCGTGCAGGCCGAGATCAACCAGACCGCCCGCTACTTCGACCTCAACCTGGTCTTCGAGCACCCGATCGAGGAGCTGTTGCAGGAAGCCAACCAGAAGCTGGCCCAGCTAAACATGTCCTACGAGCAGGTGAACCGCGAGCTGCTGCGGGCGAAAATGGAGCTCTTCCGGGTGAACAAGGAACTGCGGGAAAAGAACGCGCGGCTGGAGGCGCTGGCCAACGTCGACGCCTTGACCGAAGCCTATAATCACCGCTATTTCCAGAATTTCCTCCGTGACGAGGTGCGCCGCATCAAACGCAACGGCAAGCCCCTGGCCCTGGCCATGATCGACGTGGATAACTTCAAGAAGTTCAACGACGAGCATGGCCACCAAACCGGCGACTTCGTGCTGCGGGAAGTTTGCCGTGTCGCCGCGACCATGCTGCGCGAACACGATCTCTTCGCCCGCTACGGCGGCGAGGAGTTCGTCTGCGTCTGGCCGGAAACCGACCCGGATCATGCCCGGGAACTGGCCGAGGCGCTCCGTCTGGCGATTTCCACCCATACCTTCGAACAGGGGCTGGAGCGTTACGGGGTCACGGTCAGCCTCGGGCTCTCCGGCTGCCTCGGCGACTCGGAGGAGGCGGCCCCCGACGCCCTCATCGGCATGGCCGACCAGGCGCTGATGACCGCCAAAAAAAACGGCAAGAACCGGGTGGAAGTCTATTCCCCCAAGACCAAGTGGTTTAAATTCAAGAACTGAGGCGGTCTGTCGCCGCCGGCAAAGGATCCGATACCCATGCTCGATTCACGCATCATCGACCAGCTTCGCCAGATCGTCGGCAAAGACCAGGTTTCCGCGGAAAAGGCCGATCTCATCTGCTATTCCTACGACGCCACCCAGCAGAAGTTCATGCCCGACGTGGTCGTCCATCCCCAGACCAGCGAACAGATCAGCCGCATCATGCGCCTGGCCAACACTGAAAAGGTGCCGGTCTTTCCCCGGGGAGCGGGGAGCGGCTTCACCGGCGGCAGCCTGCCGACCAAGGGCGGCATCGTGCTGACCACCGAACGCATGGATAAAATCCTCGAAATCGATGAGGAAAACCTGGTGGCGGTGGTTCAGCCCGGGGTCGTCACCGAGCAGTTCCAGATCGCCGTGGAGAAAGTCGGGCTCTTCTATCCCCCCGATCCAGCCTCGCTGAAATTCTCCACCTTGGGAGGCAACGTCGCCGAGTGCGCCGGCGGGCCGCGCTGCGTCAAGTACGGCGTGACCAAGGATTACATCCTCGGTCTCGAAGTCGTCACCCCCACCGGCGACATCATCACCACCGGCGGCCCGACCATGAAGGGGGTGGTCGGCTACGACCTGACCAAGCTCATGTGCGGCTCGGAAGGGACGCTCGGCATCGTCACCCGGATCGTCATCAAGCTGCTCCCCCTGCCGGAAGCGAAGAAAACGATGCTGGTGCTCTTCGATTCCATCGACGGCGCGGCGCAAGCGGTTTCGGCCATCGTCCGCAACAAGATCATCCCCACCACCCTCGAATTCATGGACGGCCGCACCCTCGACTGCGTCAAGCAGGCCACCGGTCTGCAGGTGCCGGACGCGGCGCGGGCGGTGCTCATTATCGAAGTCGATGGCGACCGCGAGTTTCTCGACAAGCAGGCGCGCCGGATCGCCGACATCATCCAGCCCCTCGGCGTGGTCGAGACCCGCATCGCCGAAACCCCCGAGGAGAGCGAGGCGCTCTGGCAGATCCGCCGTTCGGTCTCCGCTTCCCTGCGCAAGGTCAACCCGGACAAGTACAACGAGGACATCTGCGTGCCGCGCTCCAAGGTGCCGGAGATGATCCGCAAGGTCGACGAGATTTCCGACCGTTACGGCGTCCCCATCGTCAACTTCGGCCACGCCGGCGACGGCAACATTCACGTCAACATCATGATCGACAAGAAGATCCCCGGCGAACAGGAGAAGGCGGAAAAGGCCATCAAGGAAGTCTTCGAAGGCGCCCTGGCCCTTGGCGGCACCATGAGCGGCGAGCACGGCATCGGCATTGCCAAGGCCCCCTACATCCCCCTGGAGATCACCCCGGAAACGGCCCTCTACATGAAGACCCTGAAAAAGGCCCTCGACCCCAACAATATTCTCAATCCGGGGAAGATCTTCCTGGATTGATCCAACCATGTAGGGCCGAGATATGCCTCGCCCCTACCACGGCAGATAATAAAATCATGAGCAAATTGAAAGACCTTGAAGACTATCGCGAAGAGATCAACCAGTGCGTCAAATGCGGCGCCTGCCGGGCGCATTGTCCGGTCTTTGGCGCCGAGAAGCACGAAGGACGGGTGGCGCGGGGCAAGGTAGCCCTGGCCGGGGCAGTGCTCGACGGCGAAATCGGCCTGGAGGCGAAGGTGCTGGAGGACCTTTCCCAGTGCCTGCTGTGCGGCAGTTGCTGCGCCCAGTGTCCGAACAAGGTGCCGACGGAGGAAATCGTCGCCGCCGCCCGGCGGCGGATCGCCGAGGAAAAGGGGCTCTCCAGTTTCGGCAAGGGGGTGGCGGCGGTCCTCGGTCGACCGAAACTGATGGATCTGCTGGCCAAGACCGGCGGCACCCTCTCCAATCTGCTGTTCAAGAAGGTGCCGGAAAACAGCGGCCTGCGCCTGCGCTTTCCCGCTCCCTACATCGACGCCGACCGCACCCTGCCGCCGATCGTCGCCAAGCCCTTCCGCGAGCGGGTGCCGGAAGTGATCGAGGGCAAGCCGGGGATGCCGACGGTCGCCTTTTTCACCGGCTGCGGCATCAACTACATGTATCCGGCCATCGGCGAGGCCTTTCTCAAGTCGCTGAAATTTCTCGGGGTCACTGTCATCATCCCCAAGGATCAGGCCTGCTGCGGCCTGCCGGCGGTGAGCGCCGGGTCGGCGAAAACCGTGGAAGATCTGGCGGCGCTGAACCTTGCGGCCCTGACCCGGCGGCCGGTCGATTACGTCGTGACCGCCTGCGCCTCCTGCAACGCCGGCATCGGCAAGATCTACGCCGACCTCGGCGACGACTACCAGGCGCTGGCGGCCAAGACCATGGATATCTTCGTCTTTCTCGTCAAACACGGCCTACCGGAACAACTGGCGGCCCTGCCGAAGGCGGCCACACGGACCAAGGTGACCTATCACGACCCTTGCCACCTGCGAACGCGCGGCATTACCAAGGAGCCCCGGCAGATTCTCAAGGCCCTGCCCCAGGTGGAATTCGTCGAAATGACCGGTGCCGGCACCTGCTGCGGCCTGGGGGGGACCTACTCGGTCTACCACTACGACACCAGCAAAGAGATCGGCGCCAAGAAGGCGGCCAACATCGCCGCCAGCGGCGCGGAGCTGGTCGCCACCGACTGCCCGGGATGCATCATGCAGCTGCAGGATTCCATCAACCACGCCGGAGGAAAAGCGCGGGCCGTCCATCTGCTCGAACTGCTGGTCGCCGCCCTGCCGGACGAAAAATAAAATCCTTCTGAATATCTTAGGATTTTTTGCACGATAATTGCAAAACTCACGACATCCTGTTGTTATGGAAATCCGACCCGAAGGAGAACCGGATGTTGCACGTGAGTGAACGTAAACAGCTCTACCGCTTTCTGGCTGGTCTGTTCGCCTATCCCGACCAGGAACTGGTGACGGCCCTGGCCCGGGGGGAGGCGGCGGAAGCAGTACGGCTGACCGGTTTCGAAGAAGCCCCGCCAGTCTTGGCCGAAGACGACCCCCTCGCCGAGCTCGAAGCCGGCTTCACCGATCTTTTCATCAACCGTCTGGGCGGTGTTCCGGCCCCCCCCTACGGCTCCATCTACCTGGAACAAGCGGGCATTCTCATGGGTGCCAGCACCCTCAAGGTGCTCGACGCCTACCGCCGGGAAGGACTCTCCCTGGAAGGGAGCGGCGAGCCCCCCGACTATCTGGCGACGGAACTGGAGTTTCTCTACTATCTGGTGGGGCAGGAGGAAGAGGCCTTACAACAGCGGCAGGTCGAGGCAGCCCGAGACTTTTCCCTCAAGCAGCGGGCCTTCGTGAGTGAGTTGCTGTCACCCTGGCTGCCAGTCTTTTGCCGTCGGCTGGAAGCCGCCCCCGGGGGTCATCCCCTCTATCTCTGGGGCGGAAGATTGCTGCAGCGGTTCGGTGAACTGGAAGAGGACTGGCTGAAGCGCCTGCCCTGAAGTAAAGGCAGGCATCAAAAGATGAGAATGAGAACGGCGGCCCCTTGAGGCCGCCGCTTTTGTTTCAGGCGAGGAATTCCGACTGGTAACGTTTGACCCGGCTCAGATAGTTGCGGGTCTCCTCGGGGAGAACGTCGATCCCCTTGCGGTCGACATTGCCCATGCCCCAGTTGTAGGCGGCCAGGGTCTTGTCCAGATCGCCGTCGTATTTACTGAGCAACTGCTTCAGGTAGCGGGTGCCACCCATGACGTTCTGTTCGGCATCAAAGGGATCGGAAACGCCGAGATCCTGGGCGGTCCCTGGCATCAGCTGCATCAGGCCCTGGGCGCCGGCATGGGAAACGACGGTGGGATTGAAGTTGCTCTCGGCCTTGATGACCGCCTTGACCAGCGCCGGACTGACACCGTAACGTTCGGCAGCGCGCTCAGCGATATCCGTCACCGCTGTCCGCGGTGGGGCACTCTTCTCGCGGGCGACGGTAGTCAAAGCTGCCGGCGCCAGGTCGGTTTTTTGACTGGCGGCGGCGACATAGGCATCGAGGGAGGCCAAGGGCGAGGGGAAACTCTGCTCGAAAGCGCTGTCGTCGGCCAGAGAAACGCTGCTACTGAGCACGGTCAGCCGGCACAACTCCGCCAAGGCGCCGTAATCGGTGGAATTTTTCTGGGCGATGGTGGAAAGCACATCGGCGAAACCGATGCGCTGTTGCCCGGCGATCTGCGTGCGGCGGTTCTCCTGCTGAGGGAGATTCAGCTTGTGCATGAGATCGGAAGGCTTGATGGCCATAACTCCTCCTGAACCAAGGGGGATGGGACTCTTTAGCAATTTGCAAATTCTACGCCGGAACAAAAAGATTATCCCGGTTGCATTTCTTATCGGTCAGGGCATAATTAAACCTTAGAAAAATCACCGCCCCATCGTAAAGGAGGAAAATCAATCATGCGTATTCGTCTCATCCTGACACTCCTGCTGGCTGGAATCGGTCTCGCCGGCGTCGCTCTCGCGGTCCCCCCGGGACGCACCTTGAACTTCGACCAGAGCCCCACCGGCAAGGTCGTCTTCGACGGCAAGATTCATGCGGACGCCGGCGCCAAGTGCGCCGAGTGCCACAATGCCGACACCTTCCCGAAAATGAAGCAGGGAACGGTGACCATCACCATGGAGCAGATCTACGCCGGCAAGCTCTGCGGAGTCTGCCACAACGGCCAGCGCGCCTTCGACGCCAAGGGCAACTGTAACCGCTGCCATCTCGGCGAATAATCCGCGCGGCATGCATCGCAAAAAAAGGGCGGTCCACTGTGGCCGCCCTTTTTCTATCCGCCGATCCGCTCCATCCCTCGTTCCCCTTCCCGATAGTCCGCCTCCCCCAGCCGATGCCCTTTCGGTTTGGCCACCGCCGCCGCCCGCAGCAACCCTTCCAACTCCGTACCGTCGACACCAAGTCGCAGCGCTTCGCGAATATCAATTTCGTCCGAGGAGAGCAGACAGGGGCGGATGCGCCCATCGGCGGTGATGCGCAAGCGGTTGCAGTCGCCGCAGAAATGCTGGGAAACGGCGGGAATAACGCCGATCCGGCCAAGGCCATCGGCATAACGAAAGAGCCGGGCCGGACCGGCCGGACCGCGCCGGGGGATGGGCAGCAGCTCGCCGAGGCGCGCCAGTTCGGACAGGATCGCCTCGGCTGGAAAACGCTCATCGGCCGAGTAGTCGAGGCCGGTGCTGACCGGCATGAATTCGATGAAACGCACTTCCCAGGGATGCTCCCGGGTCAGCCGGGCGAAGTCGACGATCTCGTCGGCATTGACTCCCTTGAGTGGCACCATATTGATTTTCATCGGCGCCAGCTCCGCCCCTTCCGCCGCGGCGATACCAGCCAGCACCCGCTCCAGGCCAGAGCGGCGGGTGATCTCGACGAAACGTTCAGGGCGCAGGGTGTCGAGGCTGACGTTGATACGGGCGAGCCCCGCCGCTTTGAGCGGAGCAGCCAACTCGGCCAAAAGCAGGCCATTCGTGGTCAGGACGATCTCGGGCTGTCCCGGCAAAGCCGCCAGGGCAGCGATGAACTCGACCACCCCCTTGCGCACCAGGGGCTCGCCACCGGTCACGCGAATCTTGCGCACGCCGAGGCGCACGGCGGCGGCAGCGATGCGCAGCAGCTCTTCGTAGGAGAGAATGCCGCCGTGGCCCACCGAATCGACCCCTTCTTCGGGCATGCAGTAGCGGCAGCGCAGGTTGCAGCGGTCGGTGATGGAAAGACGCAGGTAATCGATGGTCCGGCCGAAGGTGTCTTGCAAAGCTCTATCCGTGACGGGGGTTTCGGTAAGAAGCATCAGGGCTTGTTGCCGTCCTGTTTAGGCAAAAACTGCTCAAAGGAGCGTTTCTCCACGGCGCAGCGATAGGCTTCCTCGGGGGTGATTTTCTTCTCCTTGAGCAGTTCGAGGATGCGCTGGTCCATGAGCTGCATCCCTTCCCCCTTGGCGGTCTGCATGATCGAGGGAATCTGGAAGGTCTTCCCTTCGCGGATGAGGTTGGCCACCGCCGCGTTGCCGATAAGGATTTCGTGGGCGGCGATGCGCCCCTTGCCGTCGGCGGTCTTCATCAACTGCTGGCAGATGACCCCTTTGAGGCTCTCGCCGAGCATAGTCCGCACCTGTTCCTGGGCATCCTTGGGGAAGGCGTCGATGATGCGGTCGATGGTCTTGGGGGCCGAGTTGGTGTGCAGGGTACCGTAGACCAGGTGTCCGGTCTCGGCGGCGGTCATGGCCAGGGAGATGGTCTCCAGGTCGCGCATTTCGCCAACCAGGATGACGTCCGGGTCCTCGCGCAGCGCCCCCTTGAGGGCGGCGGCGAAGGAGAGGGTATGCTGGCCGATCTGCCGCTGATTGAGCAGCGACATCTTGTTCTCATGAATGAATTCGAGGGGATCTTCGAGGGTCAGGATGTGTTCCCGGCGGGTCGAGTTGATCAGGTCGATCATCGCCGCCAGGGTCGTCGACTTGCCGCTGCCGGTCGGCCCAGTGACCAGCACCAGCCCCTTCTTCAGATTGCACATCTTGCGGATGCCCGCCGGCAGGTTGAGTTCGTCGGCGGAAAGAATCGTGCTGGGGATGATACGGAAGACTCCGGCGATCCCCCGGTAGCTTTCCAGGATATTTCCCCGGAAGCGGGCGATGCCCGGCAACTCATAAGCAAAGTCGAGATCGTGGGTGGCCTCAAACTGGGCGCGCTGTTCCTCGTTGAGGATCTCGAAGAGCAGCGCCTTGGCCTGTTCGTTGGTCAGGGGCGGATAGTTGAGCTTCTCTATCTCGCCGTGCTGGCGCAGGATGGGCGGAGCGCCGCTGGAGATATGCAGGTCGCTGGCACCCTGCTGTTTCATCAACTTGAAGAGACCGTCGATCTTGGCCATAAGCGACTCCTTGTGCCAATATGAATCCGCCGTGCGAACACCTTTTTCCGCACATCCAGGCGAAGACAAGCAAAAATCCAGCCGGAATCGGCACCGCTTGCCCAGGATTTTTCATCATAGCACCATTTAAGGAAAGTCCTCAGTGGAAAAGTCCGTAACCGCCCGGCAGCAGCTGAAGGTGAATCCCGACGCGAGCGCCATGTCAAACCGAAAAGGACCAGGGCTGTGCCGCCCCCCGGCGCACATTTGGACGCCGGCTCCCGTCGAATGGCGGAGTCTATTTGACCTCGGCTGCAACTTCGCGTATCCTCCCCCCTTTCCGGAGACGACGGATGCGGCACCTTGGTGCCGTATCCGTCGTTCATCAGCTGACAAGAACCCCGCTGCGAGAGACTGCGCGGGAGCATGGGAGAATCGCCATGAGTAAAGGACTGGGACTTCTGTCCGGCGGGCTGGACAGCATCCTGGCCGCACTGACGCTGCGCCGCCAAGGGGTCGAGATCGCCTGCGTCGCCTTCGTCACCCCCTTCTTCGGCGCCGACAAGGCTCTGAAAACCGCGCAGGCCCTCGACTTTCCCCTGCGCGTCGAAGACATCAGCGAGGTGCATCTGGAGATGCTCAAAGCCCCCCGCTACGGCTACGGCAAGAACATGAATCCCTGCATCGACTGTCATGCCCTGATGTTCCGCCTGGCCGGAAAGATGATGGAGGAAGAAGGCTTCGACTTCCTTTTCTCCGGTGAAGTGCTGGGCCAGCGGCCGATGAGCCAGAACCTTTCCGCCCTGCGGGCGGTGGCCAACTATTCCGGCTACCCCGAGCGGGTGCTGCGTCCCCTCTCCGCGCGGCTGCTCCCGATTACGCCCATGGAGGAAGCGGGGCTGGTCGACCGCGAACGGCTGCTCGATATCCAGGGACGTTCCCGCCGCCGCCAGCAGGAACTGGCCGACAAATGGGGCGTGACCGACTACCCCTCCTCCGGCGGCGGCTGCCTGCTCACCGAATCTTCTTTTTCCGGACGCCTGCGCGATCTCTTCACCCATCGTCCCGAAGCCGACGTCACCGACGTGGAGCTGCTCAAGGTCGGCCGCCAGTTTCGCCTCTCCCCCCAGGCCCAGCTCGCCGTCGGCCGCAATCAGAGCGACAACGAGGCGATCAAGCGCCTGGTCCGGCCGAGCGACATCCTCATCCGTGCCGACAACTTCTCCGGCCCCTTAGGCCTGGTCAGCGGCGCCGCCGGGGCCGAGGAGCTGGCGGCGGCCGGCGCCATCATCGCCACCTACGGCAAGGGGAAAAACGAAGGGACGGTGCGCGTTCTGCTGCAGCAGGCGGAACGGAAATGGACCATCGACGTTATCCCCATGCCCCAGGACGGCATCGGTCGCATGCAGATCCTCTGAGGCAGATTTGGTACAAACGAACGAAAGACGGAAACGGGGGACGGCCACTTGGCCCGTCCCCCGTTTCCGTTCCGTTTCACATAGAAGCCGAACAAAAGCAACGTTTACGGCTCGGAGGATGCCCCCCCGCCCTGCAGCATCTCATCGTGCTCATCCATGTTCCATGGGAGGACTCCTGGAGTCACATGGAGGAAGTGCAGATATTTTTCAAACTGGCTGAGAATGTCGTCAATAATCTGGCTGCTGTCATAGCCGTAAATATCATAGGACTGCCCCCCCCGGCGGAGAAAGACTTCGGCGCGGTAGTAATGGGGTGATTTGCTCTCGTCCGGCGGCAATTCCGGATAGGCGAAATCGGGCATGAGATACTCGCACAGGCGGATGTCATAAAGAAAATCGACATGGTCCTGGCGCGACACCTCCAGATAGGCGCGAACATTATCCTCATCGTACGTCACCTTGGCCTCCCAGCCCTGCTTGGACAACTCCTCTTGAACGTGCTTCATGCTGTGCATGACTTCACTGTTGATAAAACCTGAGACTTCGGCCCGGCCGGGAAAGCGAACCAGCCCCGCAAGTCGGGCCTTCCAGCCCCCCTTACCCCCTTCCGTCCCATGTCGGGTACGGCGCATATGGCTTTGCAGGCTCACTTCGGTATGCCCTTCGATTACCAGGGCGCGCCACATGCCGAGCGCCGCCAGCAACATAATGATGGCAAAGGGGAGAGCCGTCGTAATCGCCATAGCCTGCAAGGCCTTGAGCCCCCCCGCCAGCAACAGGGTCGAAGCGACCACGCCTTCGGTGATCGCCCAGAACGCCCGGTGCCATACCGGAGAATCATCCCGGCCACCGGCTGAAAGGGAATCGATGACCAGGGAGCCGGAGTCGGAGGAGGTCACGAAGAAGGTGATGATCAAAAAGACCGTCACCAGAGAAGCCAGCGACGACAGGGGCAGTTGCTCGTAAAGCTTGAACAAGGCCATCGCCTGATCGGCCTGAACATAATCGATCAGCTTATGGTAGCCCTCGTTCATGATCAGGTACAGGGCGGTGTCGCCAAAAATGGAAAACCACAGGAAGGTAAAGAGCGACGGAACCAGCATGACACCGAAAACAAACTGGCGGATGGTGCGCCCCCGGCTGATCTTGGCGATGAACAATCCGACAAAGGGAGCCCAGGCGATGGTCCAGCCGAAGATAAAGAGCGTCCAGTTACCGATCCAATCCCCGCGGACATAGGCTTGAAGATTGAAGGTGCGCTCGATGATGTTGTTCAGGTAGCTGCCGGTATTCTGTAAAAAGGTTTCAAGAATGAAGAGGGTCGGTCCGACGACGAAAACGAAGGTCATCAGAATAATGGCCAAAACCATATTCAAAATCGAAAGCCGCTTCACCCCCTTGTCCATACCGGCCAGTACCGAAGCCAGTGCCATGGCGGTAATCAGCGCGATAGCCGTGATCTGTACCCAGGTTGCCACGGGGATCTGTGGCCAGAGATAGTTGATTCCGGCATTGATCTGCGCTACCGACAGCCCGAGGGTGGTTGCGACCCCGAAGAGGGTGCCGAGAATGGCAAAGACATCTACCGCGTGCCCAATGGGACCGTAGATGCGGTCACCGACGAGCGGGTAGAGGGCCGAGCGCATGGAGAGCGGCAGGCCGTGACGAAAGGCGAAATAGCTGAGAACCAGCCCCACCAATCCGTAAATCGCCCAGATATGGAATCCCCAGTGAAAAAAAGCGATCTGCATCGCCTGTTTGGCCGCATCGACCGTGGCGCCGGCACCTTGGGGCGGAGAGGCATAATGCAACACCGGTTCCGCTACCCCGAAAAACAACAGGGCGATGCCATAGCCGGCGGAAAAGAGCATGGCGAACCATGCGGGAAAGCTGTACTGGGGCTCCGCGTGATCCGGGCCCAGCTTTATATTGCCCCAGCGGGAAAGGGCCACCAGCACGACGAACACCAGGAAAATCGCTACCGAGAGCATGTAGAACCAGCCAAAGGTCCTGGTAATGAAAGACAGGGCCGTGGCAAAAAGCTCTCCGGCCAGATCCGGGTTGCTGATCGTCCCCAGCACTAAAAGGAAAATCACCACCACTGCCGGCACGAAAACCGGCAACAGAATCGTCGCATGCCACGCCTGTTTTTTCATCCTCTCTCCTTGGTTATTACAACCGACAAGCCCGGCGGACAACCTTTCTCACATCGACCCGACTTGACCAGAAAAACTTCATTTCAGCGACAAACGCCTCGACATACCCAGCTCAAGGCATCCACCCAGCCAGATTCACAAAGAAAATTCTAACAAGGATTCCACTTGAAGGAAACCATCCGAGCGCTTTTTTCCTCCTGCGCGCACCCGTCGACAGAACAAGTGAGGGGCGGCCCCATGGGACCGCCCCTCACTTGTTTCACGCACAACCCTTCCCGGATCATCCCCCGTTACTTCCGTATGCTAAAGAGACCGCTTGAACCACTATTTTTGCTCGCCGGCACATAGGTCTCGTTGAAAAACCGGACATCTTCGATGGTGTAAAAGGCATCCTTGTTAAAGGTCTTGATCAAGGCGATCGCTTTTTGCAGATCCCGCCTTTTCACCACGGTAAAGATGATTTTGACCGGCCCCGATTCGCCGTGGGCGTTGACGTTGGTGACGCCGAAGCCCGCATTCCACAGGGCCGAGCTCAGCCCGGGATCGGTGTTGGGCGTGATGACGCGAAGGATCAGGTTGCCGAAGGCCAGGCGCTCCTCAAGCAGCAGGCCGACAAAGTTCCCGGCGCCGAAACCCAGGGCGAAGGCCAAATAGGTGATCCAGTTGTCCAGGTGCTGCATGACCTGGGAAATCGCCAGGACCCAGACCAGCGCTTCCAGAAAACCCAAGGGGGCGGCGAGATGCTTCAGCCCCCGGTAAACCATTGAAATCCGCAGGGTGCTCAAGGTGACATCGAGAATGCGGGCAAGAAAAACCAACAGCGGCACCGCCACCATGGACACCAGCCCTGAACCGCCGACAGCTTCCGTAAACATCGTGAATTTCTCCTGTTCGATGACGAGCCCTGGGCGGCGGACTCGCCGCCGGGACATGCGTCGAATTCAAACGCAATAAGAGGATTTATTTTCCCCGAAACCCTTTTTTCAATCCCTCTTTCGCGATTTACAACCGCGCGGCCTTGGGGAAAAGAATGTTGTTTTCCAGATGAACATGTTTGTGGAGATCATCCTCAAACTCCTGGAGCTTGCGATACGCGAGGGTGAAGGTGTTGCAGGCATCGGTCGGAAGCGCGTATCCCTGTGAAAGACGGCGAATGGTATGAATCGCATCGCCGACTTCTTCGTGTTCGCGATGGAGACGAACCAGGGACTGGCGGATCGTTTCCCGGTCGTTCGCATCCGGGGTTTTGCCGGCGACGACGGCGGCTTCCGCGCGTTTGAGCGCCGGGAAGAAAACCTCTTCCTCCTCGCGCAGATGTCCGACCATCTCTTGCGCGATTTTCTCGAAAATGGCGGCGATCCGGATGACCTCGGGATGGCGTTCGCCATGCACGGCGGCGATCTTCCGTGCATACGAAGCGATCTGCTCGTCGTTCTCCTTGAGATAGGCATGGTGCGTGTTGACGATGTAGTCGGCCAGGAACGACAGGGTCCAGGCCGAGTAATTCCGGCTCCGGTCGACCGGGGCCTGTGCCAAGCCCTCGATTTCCCTCACGAGAGCCGCCGGATTGAGCCCTTGCTCCCGACAGGCGTCGGCGAGGGTAACCTTGCCGCCACAACAAAAATCGATCCCGTGCTTTTCGAAGATCTCGGCCGTCCGGTAATCGTCCGTGACAATGTCCCCGACCGTCTTCTCAGAGAGGTTTGTTGTCGTCATGGCTTTCCCCTTTCTTGATGTCCTCTGAGTTTAAATTCTCAGCCCCGCAACACGGCACCCAAAACAATCCGGAATTCTTCGCCGAAGTTGGTAAACATAATCAATCTAGCCCAGGGGTACAAACCGGTCAATGCGTGAATCCACCGAATCTTCTCGATTTTTCCCTTCGCACCCCGACCGAGAGAATCGTCGTCAACGCAAGCGAGGGGCGGCCCCATGGGACCGCCCCTCGCTCATTCATGCCTCATCAAATCTGGAATCAGACCCGCGGACCGGCCTGGGTGAAGTCGAAGTCGTCGCCGTCCTTGATGTATTTCTTGAAGTTCTCGATAAACATCCCGCACAGTTTATTCGCCGTCCGGTCGAAGGACTCGGCATCGGGCCAGGCGTTGCGGGGGTTGAGCAGGGCACTGTCGACGCCGGGCAAGCTCTTCGGGATGTGCAGGCGGAACCAGCGGGTCTGGTCGAACTCGGCCTTCTCGATGCTGCCGTCGAGGATAGCGTTGACGCAGGCGCGGGTCGCCTTGATGCTCATGCGCTTGCCGACGCCGTAACCGCCGCCGGTCCAGCCGGTGTTGACCAGATAGGCGTTGACGCCGTGTTTTTCCATCTTCTCGCCAAGCAGCTTGGCGTAAGCGGTCGGGTGCAGGGGCAAAAAGGCCTCGCCGAAACAAGCCGAAAAGGTCGCCTGGGGCTCGGTGACGCCACGCTCGGTGCCGGCGACCTTGGCGGTGTAGCCCGAGAGGAAGTAGTACATCGCCTGCTCCTTGGTCAGCTTGGAGACCGGCGGCAGTACGCCGAAGGCGTCGCAGGTGAGAAAGATGATATTTTTGGGATGGCCGGCCTTGAGGCTCGCCTCGTGGTTCTCGATATGTTCGATGGGATAGGAGACGCGGGTATTCTCGGTCTTGGCGCGGCTGTCGAAATCGATGACGCCGTCGTCGTCGGCAACGACGTTTTCGAGCAGGGCGTTGCGCTGGATGGCGTTGTAAATTTCCGGCTCGCTCTCGGCCGAAAGGTTGATGCACTTGGCGTAGCACCCTCCTTCGAAATTGAAGACGCCGTCATCGTCCCAGCCGTGTTCGTCGTCGCCGATGAGCTTGCGGGCGGCATCGGTCGACAGGGTGGTCTTGCCGGTGCCGGAGAGCCCGAAGAAGAGGCAGACGTCCCCCTCCTTGCCGACGTTGGCGCTACAGTGCATGGAGAGAATCCCCTGCAGCGGCAGCCAGTAGTTCATCATGGTGAAGATGCCCTTCTTCATCTCGCCGCCGTACCAGGTGCCGCCGATGATGGCGACGTTCTTCTCGATATTGAAGACGACGAAGACCTCGGAGTTGAGGCCGTGTTTCTCCCAGTTTTTGTTCACCAGGTTGCTGGCGTTGTAGACGGTGAAGTTGGGAGCGAAGTCCCGGATGTCGTCCCCTTCGGGACGGATGAACATGTTCTTGACGAAGTGCGACTGCCAGGCGAATTCGGTGATGAAACGCACGGATTTGCGGGTCTTTTCGTTAGAACCGCAGAAACCGTCGGTAACGTAGAGATCCTTGCCGGAAAGGTAGTCGGTGACTTCGGCGTAGAGTTCGTCGAAAACCTCGGGGGCCATGGCGACGTTGACCTTGCCCCAGGCGATATTTTCGAAAGAAGGTTTCTGGTGGACAAAGTATTTGTCCTTGGGGGAGCGCCCGGTGAATTTGCCGGTGTCGACCATCATGGTGCCGTTGGCGGAAACCCGCCCTTCGCCATTGGCGGTTTCATGGTCGAAAAGCTCGTCATACCCGAGATTGTGATAAACCTTGCCGATGCTTTTCAGCCCCAGTTCCTGGGCACTTACCGCACTTGCTTTGCTCATGCTTTCTTCTCCCATTGGTTTTCGACTGAACGCGATGAGTTAGAACTACCCTCCGGAAAGCGGCGAGTTTGCGTCTCACCCGTAAGCCTCACCGGAATGGGCACTTTTAACAAATTTAAGCAAAATAAAAAAGATAAAAAGTTTAAATAAACTTGACACCCCCTCTACCATTCATGGGAAAAAGCCGTCATCCCTGCCCGCCGCCAGATTACCCCGCTATACTTGAACCCACACCCGAAGAGACAGGAGTCCGCCATGTCCCTCATCGACATCTCCGTCCCCCTATCGGAAGACCTGCCCGCCTTCCCCGGCGATCCGGCGATCCGCCTGGAGCGAGCCGGCGTTGCCGCCAATCCTTTTCATCTGACCCGGCTTTCTTTGGGGAGTCACGCCGGCACCCATATCGACGCCCCGGCCCATCTCCTTGGCGAGGGGGCGACCGTCGACGCCATCCCTCTCGAATGGCTGATCGGCCCCTGCCGGGTAGTCGATCTGCGCGGGCGGAAGGGAGCGATTGCCGCCGGCGAGCTCAAACCCTTGCCCTTGGCCGGCGTCCGGCGCCTGCTGCTGCGCACCGACAACTCGGAGCTTTGGCTGCGGCCCGGCTTCTGTGAAGACTATGTCGGCCTCGCCCCCGATGCCGCCAACTACCTGGTGGAGTTGGGCATCCGCCTGGTCGGCATCGACTATCTCTCCATCGAGCCAGCGGGAGAGACAAGCACGGTCCATCGCACCCTCCTCGGCGCCGAGGTGGTGATCCTCGAAGGACTCAATCTGGCCGGGACTCCCGCCGGCGACTATGAACTGCTCTGCCTCCCCCTCAAGCTGATCCGGGTCGACGGCGCCCCCTGCCGGGCGGTGCTGCGCCCCCTGGCCTGATCAGGCTCGCGGTTGACGCTTGGAGTGCTATACTGCCAAACCAAGCCAAGTCAAATCGTCCCCTTCCGAAAAAAGACGGGCAAAGGACCAAGAACCATCAGGACGAACTGAAGGATGAATGACTTTCGCTTGCTGGCACACACCGCCGACATGGGGATCGAGGCGACCGGGAACTCCCGCGCGGAGGTCTTCGTCGCCGCCGCCCAGGGGCTGAAGGAGATGATCTTCGGCGACGCCCCGGTGACGCCCCGACAAAGCGCGCCGGTCTCCCTCGCCAACGGCGATGTTGGTGAGCTGCTGGTCGCCTGGCTCGGAGAAATCCTCTACCTCTTCGAGGTGCGGGGGCTGGTGCCGGCAGAATTCGTGATCTATGAAATTACCGAGAACTCCCTGCGTGGCGAAGTGTACGGCGAACCCTTCGACCCGAAGCGCCACCCCGTCGAGCGGGAAGTGAAGGCGATCACCTACCACCAGCTTTCTGTCGAACGGGACGGCCAGGGCTGGCGCGCCAAGGTTTACGTCGATCTGTAATCCAAACTGGAACATCTCCATGACCGTCAAACTCCAGCAAATCGACGACTGCCGCTGGCGCATACCCCGCGAGGGAGCGATGCGCACCGAGGGGCTGGTCTTCGCCGACGCCCGGATGATCGCCACTCTGCAAGAGGAACAGGCGCTGGAGCAGGTGCGCAACGTCGCGACGCTGCCGGGGATCGTCGGACCGTCCCTGGCCATGCCGGACATCCACTGGGGCTACGGTTTTCCCATCGGCGGGGTGGCGGCCTTCGACGCCGAGGAGGGGGTGGTTTCCCCCGGCGGCGTCGGTTACGACATCAACTGCGGGGTGCGCCTGCTGCGCAGCGCGCTCACGGCCAATGACATCAAACCGGTGCTGGCGAAGCTGGCCGACACCCTCTTTCGCAACGTGCCGGCCGGGGTCGGCTCCGAACGGCGCGACCTCAAGGTCTCCCTGGCCGAACAGCGCCGGGTGCTGGAACGGGGTGCGGCCTGGGCCGTCGCCCGGGGCTACGGCGAGACTGAAGATCTGCGCCATATCGAAGCCGGCGGCATGCTCCCCGACGCCGATTCCGAGCTTATTTCCGAGCGGGCCATGGAGCGCGGTCGCGCCCAACTCGGCACCCTGGGCAGCGGCAATCATTTTCTCGAAGTGCAAGAGGTGGAGGAGATCTTCGATGCGGCGGTCGCTGATGTCCTCGGCCTCTGCACCGGCCAGGTCACGGTGAGCATCCACACCGGCAGCCGCGGCCTCGGCTATCAGGTCTGCGACGATTTCCTCAAACGCATGCTCCAGGCCAGCCGCAAGTACGGCATTGAGCTTCCCGACCGACAACTCTGCTGCGCCCCCCTGACCAGCCCGGAAGGAAGGGAGTATCTGGCGGCCATGGCTGGCGCCGCCAACTTCGCCTTCGCCAACCGGCAGATCATCACCGCCTGGGTGCGGGAATCCTTTGAGCAGGTCTTGGGCTTAGGTCCGGCGCAACTGCGCCTGTCGCTGATCTACGATGTCTGCCACAACATCGCCAAATGGGAAACCCATACGGTGGACGGCCGGGCGCGGCGGCTCTGTGTGCATCGCAAGGGGGCGACTCGGGCCTTCCCGCCTGGGCACCCGGAAACCCCCGAGGCCTATCGCGCCGTCGGCCAGCCGGTGCTGATCCCCGGCGACATGGGACGCTATTCCTACGTTCTGGTCGGCAGCGCAGGGGCGATGGCGGAAACTTTCGGTTCCACCTGCCACGGCGCCGGGCGGGTCCTTTCGCGCCATGCCGCGAAGAAGGTCGCCCATGGCCGACGCATCGAGGCGGAACTGGCCGAGCGCGGCATTCTCATCCGCGCCGCCGGTCGGGCGGCGGTGGCCGAAGAGATCTCCGAAGCCTACAAGGATGTCGCTGAAGTGGTCGACGTGGTGCGTCGCGCCGGACTCGGCAAGATCGTTGCCCGCTTGCGCCCGCTGGCGGTGATCAAAGGTTAATCGACGGCAAGGAAAACGCGGCGGCTCCCTTTTATGTCTGTACGCGGACATTTAAAACACTAAACGCGGACAATTAAAACACTAAACGCTTTAACGGTATTATTACCCCTAAAAATGGCCTTTTTAATCTCATAAATACCGCCTAAATTCCCACAAAATCAAGGTGGGAAATGGGTGGGAAAATCCTCCCCCTAATTTGGTCGCCTGAGCCATCCTTGCATGACCTGGCGGCGGTCCCTTTTGGCCGCCGTTCCGGTAGCTCCTGGCGGTCATTCTCCGGCCTTTTTCGACCCCTCGCAACAGCCCCGGCGGGCCTCTCTTCGCGGCCGTCCCGGTCAACCTGGCGGCCTCGCTGCGGGCGTGATCCGCTCCGGGCCTGCGGTCTGCTGAACTGGTTCCAGGCGTCACGGCGGACCCTCTGCGGTGGCCCGGCGGCGGTTCCCTTGGCCGCTGTTCCGGTGGCTCCTGGCGGTCATGATCCGGCCTTGTTCGACCCCTCGCAACAGCCCGGCGGGCCTCTCTTCGCGGCCGTCCCGGCGCAACCTTTCGGCCTGGCTGCGGGCGCGATCCGCTCCGGGCCTTCGGTCTGTTGAACCGGCTCCGAAAGCCCCGGCAGGCTCCCTACTGTGGCCCCGCTTCGGGCGGTCCCCTTGGCCGCTGTGCCGGTGGCTCCTGGCGGCCATTCACCGGCGATTTTCGACCCCTCGCAACAGCCCGGCGGGCTTCTCTTCGTCGCCGTCCCGGCGCAACCTTTCGGCCTGGCTGCGGGCGCGATCCGCTCCGGGCCTGCGGTCTGCTGAACTGGTTCCAGGTGTCAAGGCGGACCCTCTGCGGTGGCCCGGCGGCGGTCCCCTTGGCCGCTGTGCCGGTGGCTCCTGGCGGTCATTCTCCGGCCTTGTTCGACCGCCCCGGCGGGCCTCTCTTCGCGGCCGTCCCGGCGCAACCTGGCGGCCTGGCTGCGGGCGCGATCCGCTCCGGGCCTGCGGTCTGCTGAACTGGTTCCAGGCGTCAAGGCGGACCCTCTGCGGTGGCCCGGCGGCGGTCCCCTTGGCCGTTGTGTCGGTGGCCTCTGGCGGGCATTCTCCGGCCTTGTTCGGCCCGTCGCAACAGCCCGGCGGGCCTCTCTTCGCGGCCGTCCCGGCGCAACCTGGCGGCCTCGCTTCGGGCGTGATCCGCTCCGGGCCTGC